>CAZTKT010000021.1:0-15308 GCA_964614265.1 uncultured Candidatus Saccharibacteria bacterium
GTCATTACCTCACTTTGTTTTGGAAATAGGTGCGAGTTTGGTACAATACAGACACAGAAACAAAAAAGACCGGAATATGCCGGTCTTTTTTGTTTCTACGCACCATCCTTCGTTCGTTTTTTTATTCTTGTTGTATACTGTTAGTAATTATGGATGGGTCATCAATGATTTTTGTACTCGTCTTCACGTTCCTGATTGGTGCAGGATTCGGGTTTTATCTTGGAACGATCTTTTAGTGGGGGTGTGCAGACAGGCGTATGTCGGTAAGGAATTTGTAAGATTTCTGGTTTGACCCAGAGGGGGGGGGGATATGCTACCGTTCTCTACTAGAGGTTGTTGGATGGACTATACAATCTCTCCTATGAGTTATTGTTTCCAGGGAGGTTATATGGACAAGCGCGGTTCTTTTGGGTCCGGATGTGATATAGAGGTTACAAGACGACAACTGTTTGGAGGATTTACTTCGGCAGTTCTGGGACTTGGTGCAGTGGCATTGTTTGGGCTAGACAACGTTGATGCTGCCGTTGCACCTCCATGGCACAAGGCCACACAAGATGTCCGGAATGAGTGGATTGTGATTCGGGGTACAGAGGACATCGACAAGATAGGTGGTTCCTGTAAAGAGTGGGTGAGGAGGGTAGTAAGTGATGCTTCAAAGAAATCTGTTGATATCCCCTCGTCTACGGACGACGAATGTGGTTGGTCGTCGAGTACTGACGTTGGGCAGGACAAAAAACGAACAATCTATGGTGTTCGACGGGGCGAAATAATCCAGATGAGGTGGCAGAATGCTGGAAACAAAAAGATAAATCCACACACCGCGATTGTGTATAGTATTGGCTCCACAAGCATGAAGTGGCTTGATAGTAATATGGTAAAGCCATCACAAGTCGGTATACACACAGTGACCTTTAAAGAATTTGTGAATCAAGCCCTGTGCTACAAGATATACTACATTAAGTAGTATATCTCCGAAGGATAGAAAACAAGTGTACGCGCTGGGGTGGGCAGAAGCTCACCCCAGTATCTATTTGTATTCTATTCGTTAGTAAACTATCATAAACGTCGGTATGTCCAAATATACAAAACACATAATTGTTTGGGTCATTTTCTTTGGAATTACAATCGGAGCGGTGGTTTTCTTTCAAAACCGCACCCTGTTCCCTGTGTCTCAATCACAACCAGAACAACGCGTACCTGTCCCACCACAGGAAGGTCAGATTGGAACGAATGTGGACGTGACACAGTTTTCCACGTACCATGATCCAAAGTATCATTTTAGGATTGAGTATCCAGCATATTTAGAGGTTCGACCTTCTATAAGCAAAGATGCAGTTGCGGTCTATTCTGTTTCTTTTGGTGAGCCTAACGGGATGTGGGTAATTGGTGTAATGATAAAACCAACGTCATTTCACACCCCAGAAGAATTGGTTGCGAAGGAAATGCAGTCCGAATTTTATAAATCAGTGATTGACCGCTCCACCAGTGTTGAGGGGTATCATGGGGTTGTTATACATTATGTAGAGGAGGGACGGGAGGGCCTCGAATCAGACATTTTATTCATTAAGGACGGTTTCCTCTATACTATTTCTGATAGGACACCCGACTACAAGTCAGAACGTGTGCTGAGGAGCTTTCATTTTGAATGAGTGGCGATAAAAGAGTTCCGTAGTATAAGTAAAGGTCATATTTCTTGACAGTCCCGACAAGGACTGCTGGAATCTCTTATCCACAGCGCAGTATATTCCATCCAAAGGGTGGCACAGCGAATATGTTGCATTGTAAGGCTATCTATAGCAGTAGTGATTTTTCAGGAAAGGTTTGTATTTTTAATACTGTGGTAACATTGTGATAACACACGCGCTGGTGTGCTGTCGTGCGGTTTCGTTCTTCTGCTTCTAAGAGAATATGATGCCTTATTTCTGGCACGGTTCTTGTTCGTCTCTCCAATAGGGTGTAGGGGGAGAAAAAAAGAGGAGGAACACGCATATTTTATTCGCCTAGTTTGTTATCTGTCTCATGTTGGAAGAAATTAAAAAAAGAAACGGTGATATTGTTCCTTTTTCGCTCGACAAAATTACGACTGCGGTGCGGAAAGCATTCATGAGCGAAGGTGTTGCACTCGACAATGAGTCTACTCTCACGCAGATGACTGATCGGGTGTTTGCGAAACTTACGACAGCAACAAACGGCGATAGTATACCCACCGTCGAACAGGTACAGGATCTGGTTGAGGAAACACTCATGGAACGAGGCTATTTTCGCGTTGCAAAGCACTATATCCTATACCGTTTTCAACATGCCAAGGAGCGTAAAGAACAGGTGGTGCAAGAGATTAAAGAAAACCGCCTGCTGGTTGAAAAACGTAATGGAAGTATGGAGCCGTTCTCACACGCAAAGACGCGCGCGTCACTTGCATTTTTTGTGCGTGGGTATGAGACTGACATTAATCTTGAAGAAATTGTACGGCAGATCGAACTTGAAGTATATGATGGGATCAAGACAAGCGAACTAGCGCGTCTCATAACATCGGTGTTGCGTGCTCATATCGAGCGGGACCCTGCGTACTCGGTGGTTGCGGCACGCCAACTCTGTTCACGACTCTATAAAGAAGCGGTGGGGAAAGAAGATCTTTCGGCGGAGCAGTTTGACGGCGCGTATCGCCGAGCGTTTGTTCGGAATATCAAACATGCAGTTGCGGAGAAGAAATTAGACGAGAAGATGCTGTCATATGATCTCGACAAAATGGCCGCCGGGCTTCTGCCAGAGCGAGATGATCTTTTGAGGTATCTTGGGGTGGAGACACTCCACGACCGATACTTTATTCGGGATAATCAAAAGCAGGTGCTGGAGACGCCACAGTATATGTGGATGCGCGTTGCGATGGGTCTGGCACTCAATGAGGCAGATAAGGAGACGCGAGCATTTGAATTCTATGAGATGATGTCGCTCCTTCGCTTTGTGCCGTCGACGCCGACTCTCTTTCACGCGGGGACACCGCACCCACAGCTCTCATCCTGCTATCTCAATACCGTTGAAGATGATCTCCAGCACATCTTTAAGGTCTACGGTGACAATGCACAACTTTCCAAATGGGCCGGGGGTATTGGGACGGATTGGACGAATATTCGCGGGACGGGTGCGCTCCTGAAGAGCTCGGGGATTACCTCGCAGGGCGTGATTCCATTTTTGAAGATTGCAAATGACGTGACTGTGGCGATTAATCGTTCTGGTCGTCGTCGTGGTGCGACGTGTGTGTACATGGAAAATTGGCACTATGATTTTGAAGAGTTTCTCGAGCTCCGTAAAAACACGGGGGATGATCGTCGTCGCACGCACGATATGAATACGTCGTCGTGGGTCTCTGATCTCTTTATGAAGCGAGTGCGGAGCGATAGTAGTTGGACACTCTTTTCTCCTGAAGAAGTACCAGGTCTCCATGAGACGTTCGGGAAAGAATTTGAAGCACTCTACAAACAATATGAAGACAGTGCTGATCGTGGCGAGATTGTACTCTTTAAAAAGGTTAAGGCGCGTGATCTGTGGAAGCGCATGTTGGGGATGCTCTTTGAGACGGGACATCCGTGGATCACATTCAAGGATCCATCAAATATCCGTTCACCACAAGATCATGTGGGTGTGGTGCACAATTCAAACCTCTGTACGGAGATAACGCTCAATACTTCAGCGACAGAAACAGCGGTCTGCAATCTTGGCTCAATCAATTTTGCACGGCATATCACCGACGGTGCGTTCGACACAGAGAAGGTGCAGGTGACCCTCAAGACGGCGATGCGCATGCTCGATAATGTGATTGATCTCAATTTTTATCCGACGATCGAAGCGCAGACCTCAAACATGAAACACCGACCAGTCGGTCTCGGCGTGATGGGATTTCATGACGCACTCTATCAGCTCAATATTCAGTTCGCGTCACCCGCGTGTGTTGATTTTGCCGATAGCTCAATGGAGATAGTTTCCTACTATGCGATTTTGTATTCGTCACTGCTTGCAAAAGAACGTGGTGCGTATGAAAGTTTCAGGGGTTCGAAGTGGGATCGAGGTATTTTACCTGTCGATACGATCGCGCTCCTTGAAGACAATCGAGGTATGACCACTGGTATCGCACGAACGGAGCGTTTGGATTGGAGCACGGTTCGTGATTCGATTGCGCAGTATGGTATGCGTAATTCAAATACCATGGCCATCGCGCCCACTGCGACGATCGCCAATATTTCCGGTGTGGTACCGGGCATTGAACCGATCTACAAAAATATCTACGTCAAATCGAATATTTCGGGGGACTTTGTCATCGTCAATCCGTTTTTGGTGACTGATCTCAAGGCTCGCAACATGTGGAATCAGGAAATGCTTGATACCATCAAGTACAACGATGGAAGTATTCAAGACATTCCTGGCCTCGGTATTGATCTGAAGGAAAAATATCGGGAGACCTTTGAGATTGATATGCGGTGGCTCATTCGTGCTGCGGCTGCGCGTGGAAAATGGATCGATCAATCCCAGTCACTGAATATTTTTTTCAGCGGAACGTCCGGGGAAGAATTGTCAGATCTGTATCTCTACGCGTGGGAGTCAGGACTCAAGACCACCTACTACCTACGTACGCTCGCCGCCTCACAAGTGGAAAAGTCAACAGTGGGGGCTGAGGGAACACATTTGCGCACCAAGGGAGATGGTACTTCAGGATCTTCCCAACACATGGTCCAGAAAGGCGCGGTACCTTCTCCAATTATGACACCATCGCCCATGACACAGGCGGTGATTGAGGCAGGTCGAGTGACGGTCACGACTGAGCGATCAGCGCCCGTAGCGGTGGTATCCGAATCAGTCTCCGTCGAGAGCATCAGTACCGAGAAGTACACGCTCTATGTGGCAGAAGATGCACTCTGTGAGGCGTGTCAGTAGGTCCGATGGATATTGCTAGTAACCAAATCATACCGTTATGTCTATCACCAAAGGTGCCGCACCAGTTGATATCAACAAGCGACGAGTCATCAACGGCGAAGACGCCGATGTGATCCAGCTGTATCCTATGAAGCATGAGTGGGCGTGGGAATACTACAATGCTGCAAATGCAAACCACTGGTTGCCGACTGAAATATCCATGCAGCTTGATATCGAGCAGTGGAAATCACCGACTGCGCTCACGCCCCAAGAGCGTCACGCCTTTGAGACGGCACTTGGCTTTTTCACGACCGCCGACTCAATCGCCGCAAACAATATTGTGATCGCAACATATCGGCATATTACCTCTCCAGAAATTCGTATGTATCTGTTGCGGCAGGGGTATGAAGAGGCGATCCACACTCACGCCTATCAGTACATTGTCGAAGCGCTCAGTATGGATGAGTCCAAAATCTTCAACATGTACCGTGAAAATCAGGCAATCTACAATAAGGCAGATTTCATCCTCACCTTTAACGAAGGGATCTTCAACAAAAACTTCGAAACGGGCACGTTCGAAAACAATCAACTGTTTCTCGAAAACATGTGTGTCTTTTCACTCATTCTCGAGGGGATTTTCTTTTACTCCTCATTCGCGGTGATCTTCGGATTTCAGCGTCAACATAAGCTCACCGGGAGTGCTGAACAGATTCAGTACATTATGCGTGACGAATCCATGCACCTCAACTTTGGCATTAAACTCATCAACACTATCAAAGAGGAAAACCCCGAGCTCTGGACGCCTGAGTTCCAGGCGCGGATTGTGAAGCTTATCAGGGAAGCGGCAAAACTTGAATATATCTATGCCGCAGAAGTGTTTCCCGATGGTATTTTTGGCATGAATGCGGCAGGTTTCAAGCAGTACATTGAACACATCGCCGATCGCCGGCTTGAACGAGTGGGTCTCCCGACACAATTTAACGTCGACAATCCATTCCCGTGGATGAGTGAGGCGGTGGATCTCTCAAAGGAGAAAAACTTCTTTGAAACCCGTGTGACCGAATACCGCACCGGTGGGGCACTGAAGTGGTAACTACTACGTTCGAAAGATCTAAGCTCCGTGAGAGCTCCCATATCCGGGAAAGTGGTCTTCTCTGCCTATTTTTTGCTATAGTTATCGCTATATGGCAAAAACGGTCTCATGGCGACTTACGACTCTGCTGATCCTTTCCCTCCTCATTGCGGGTGGGTATTGGTATCGTCTGAAGAGTTCGACGTGCCCGGCACCTCTTGCGTACGCGATTGGCACGATTGATCCGCGTTTTCATGTTTCTCAAACGGAGGTACAAGCACTGGTGAGTGATGCAGAGGCGACGTGGGAAGAGGGTGTTGGGCGTGATTTGTTTGTGTATGATCCATCAGCAAAATTGACGATTAATTTTGTTTTTGATACTCGGCAGGAGCTCACGCAAGAAGAACTACACCTCAAAGAGGTGTTGGATCAGAAAGAAGAGGTGAGTAGTGAAATCAAAGAACAATATACTGCGTTACTCAGTAAGTATGAAGATCTCAAGAGGAGTTATGAAATACGGGTGAAAACGTATGAGGAAAAACTGTCGGCTCATAATAGCGAGGTCGCGCAACTCAATGGTCAAGGAGGTGCTCCTCCCGAGGTGTACGTACGTCTGAATGCCGAACAAGAAAGTCTGCGGATAGAGAACCAGGCACTTGGTACGCTCGCTAAGACGCTCAATGGACTTGTAGATTCTATTAACACCATTGGTGCAAAAGGGAATCAAACGGTCAAGGACTATAATACGCAGGTAACCGAATATAACACCCGTTTTGATCATGAGCGAGAATTTACTCAAGGGGACTACTATCAGGGGCGCATCAATATTTATCAGTTCAAAGACAAGAGTGAGTTGCGGTTGGTGTTGGCGCATGAGCTCGGGCACGCACTCTCATTGGGACACGTGGAGGGGGACACATCGATTATGTATTACTTAATGGGAGGTCAGCCTAAGAATGTCACGTTGTCTCCAAAAGATATTGGAGAGTTTAGACAGGTGTGTGGTGCTCGGTGAGCAGGCACTTCGTCACGAGAGTAAGGATATGTGCTACACTCATAGCCATACGAGAGCGATTATTTATATGTAGCTATTCTAATATGAATTCATCATTTCATGAGTGGTCAGGGGATAAACGGTTGAAGGGATTAGTTATTATTGTATTGGGATTTACTGCTATCTCCTTGCTCGCATATACCTATTCTGCGATACAGCAAGGCAAAGCCGCCAGGATACCAGCGTCCATTTCTGTCAGTGGTGTGGGTGAGGTCAATGTTATACCTGATATCGCAACATTTACCTTGAGCGCGCATGCAGAAGCCATAGAGCCGACTGTTGCGCAAGAGGGCGCTGCACAAACCGCAAACGCCATCACGGCATACTTGAAGGAAAATGGCATTGCTGAGGTTGATATCAATACAACTAATTACACCCTATCGCCACAGTATGACTATACATCGGGGTGTAGGGAGGGTGCGTGTACACCCAATAGCCCACGGTTGATCGGGTATGTGGTGGACCAGACCATACAGGTGAAAGTGCGTGATACCAAAAAGGCGGGGGAATTGATTTTCGGGGTTGGGACACATGGCGCAAAAAATATCAGCAGTATTTCGTTTACCGTTGATGACTCACAAAAAGCAAAGGCTGATGCACGCACGAAGGCTGTGGCCGATGCACGAGAGAAGGCACGACAACTCGCGGATAGCCTTGGGGTGCGTCTCACTCGTCTCACGAGTTTCTATGAGGATCAGGGATACCCTTATGCCTATCAGGGGGGCATGATGGATGATGGAGTCATGGTTGCAAAATCAGCATCTGTTACACCAGAGATATCGGGTGGGCAAAACACCATCACGTCAACAGTCTCTTTGACCTACGAGATCCGGTAATACGTATTGGGACATGCTATGAATCAAGAACCCTTTCTCGAGTTACTCGAGAAAGGGTTCTGTTCTTTCAGACGATATTAGATCCGCTACTTTTTAGGTCGAGATTAGTGTGTGTATATGAATACTCTCTTGCGGTGGATAAGACTGACCCTTGTGCTTTAGGAAGAGACGTGGTACCGTATCTGTGTTGGCGCCCCTCGGGGGCGTTTTTTAGAGCCCACGTAGGATCAACGCAGAACCCAAAAGAACTTCAGAGAGCGCTTGAGTGGCCAGTGACTCTGATCTCGAGCGCAGTATACCCATCGTGATGAGTAGTCATCTGACCAGCATGTCGTATAATACCTACATCATATGAACCGCATTATTACCTATCTGAGGGAAACGAGAGTTGAGTTACGGCATGTGTCGTGGCCAACACAACAGCAGGCGTTGATATATACCGGGCTGATTATTGCGCTGTCTATCATCGTTTCTCTCCTCCTCGGTTTTTTTGATTTTTTGTTTACCAAAGCACTCAATTGGTTTATCGGGTTCTAATACTCTCTCAGTCTTGATATGGCAAAACAATTCGGAAATACAGAACGACACTGGTATGTGCTCCATACCTATTCGGGGTATGAAAATGCGGTCGCACGAAATCTCTTGCAACGTATCGAATCATTGGGTATGCAAGACAAAATTTTTAATGTGATCGTACCGACCGAAAAGAAAATCGTAGTCAAGGGTGGAAAGCGGGTGACTGAAGAAGAGCGCATCTATCCGGGGTATGTCTTAGTGGAGATGATTGTCACCGATGATTCATGGTACGCGGTGCGTAACACACCACGGGTGACGGGGTTTGTGGGGAGTGGTACCCAGCCGGTACCATTGGACCCGGGTGAATTTGCAGAATTGACCAAACGCATGAGCACTGATACGGTCAAACACAAGATCGACTTTGCGATTGCCGATCAGGTTATCATCACCGATGGTCCATTTCGGGAGCTTGAGGGCAAGATTGGAGAAGTCGATGAGAATCGCGGAAAGGTCAAGGTGCTCGTTTCGATGTTTGGTCGCGATACGCCGGTCGAGTTGGATTTCTTGCAAGTTAAGAAAGCATAGGTATAGTGTACCCACGACATATCATATATTATGGCTAAAAAAATCGTCAAAAAAATAAAGGTACAGGCACCGGGAGGCAAGGCAACACCTGCGCCACCATTGGGCCCCGTGCTTGGTCAGGCAGGCATCAATATCAGTGAGTTTGTGAAGCAATTCAACGACCAGACGCGTGAGCAGATGGGCGCTGTGATTCCCGTGGTGATCACCATCTACGATGATCGTAGTTTCGACTTTGTTCTCAAGGTCTCTCCTGCCTCACGACTTATTCTCAAAAAGCTCGGGAAAGAAAAGGGTTCAGGCAAGAATGCGACCTCAAAAATAGGCACACTCACGAACGCACAGGTGCGCGAGATTGCCGAAGAGAAGATGGCTGACCTCAACGCTAGCTCTGTCGAGCAAGCAATGCATACCATCGAAGGCACCGCTCGAAGTATGGGGGTAGAGATTGCGGGATAAAACTATCTCACTATGTATGTACTTAAAAAAAGAGTACTGTCAGTAATCGGTATTTTGGTGTTTATCGTTGGGGTTGGTTCGTACATTTGGTTTCGCACGTCTCACATTTCAACTCCTGGGCGTATATTTACCACTGGGGATGTAGTGAGTAAAAACCAGCAACATTCACCTGTCGGTTGGAAGACATATCATAATGAGAAATATGGCTTTGAGTTTGACTACCCACCGGAGATGGGTGTGTTGAAGTCAGAGAGTAACGACGAGCTTGTCGTTATTGATTTCCCATCAGAGAAAGACCCTCCTTTTACAGATGATTTTTTTCAAGTAACTTCTGTGCCTATAGGTGAGGTTCGATTGAGCCAAATAGACGGCTTCCTCTATACATTTTACCCTGACGAGAATACTTTTGTTCGGGTCAAGGATATAGGTGGTTACTACGACACGCCCTCCTCCGATGAGGAGGTCCTTACCCGGACCGAGGATTCGGGTGCGGTGGCTTCGAGGGAAACAGAAGAATATGTATGCCCGTTTCGACACTCACTCAACGAGACGATACTCGGGTATGGAGATACTGCTGCGGACATTGTGCTGACTAACAAGGGATACGCGTTGTTGTTCAGTGTGGGCAGGGATACAGTCCAAATGCGTAAAATTTTGGATTCATTTCGTTTTATTGGAGATACACAGGTGCAATATGCCGACTGTCGCTAGACAGTGTCGGTCTATTCTCGCTCAAGCGTCAGCCATGTATACTCTAAACCACTATACTTTCCTTCCTCTTTCTCTACTACTTTTGTAAATGTACTGTAGTCGGGGAAGAAGGCGTCGGCTTCTTCCGGTTCGCTGTCGATAATCGTGAGATACAGTCGATCAACGAGAGGAAGTACTTGCGTATAGATATCCGCACCTCCACCGATGTGAATTTCTTCCGTGTCGAGTGCTCGCGCTTTCTCCAATGCTTCGTCAAGCGAAGATACGACGATAGCTCCCTCATGTGCGTAAGAAGAATCTCTCGTCACAACAATGTTAGTCCGTCCCGCAAGTGGTTTGTCTCCAGAGTAGCTGAGGATAGATTCAAATGTTTTTCGACCCATGATGACGGGGTGCCCCATAGTAAGGCGCTTGAAGCGCTTCATATCTTCTGGGATGTGCCAGAGCAGTTTCCCTTTATTGCCAATGGCGCGTCGGGTTTTGCTTATCGCGACCACGACGCAGGTTTTTGCTTTGTTAGGTTTTCCCACTTGGGAGTTTTCTTGCATGAGTTATAGTATATCTATGTTCACTCGTTTTGTCTCAGTTCGTCGCGCGCTTTTTATCGGCGGAGGGATTGTGTTGATACAAGCAATTGCGCTGTACCTCTTTGGTCAACCGCCGATCTGCGAATGTGGGTATATCAAGGTTTGGGAGGGGGTGGTGCAGAGCGTGGGTAATTCCCAGCATCTCTTTGATTGGTACTCGCCATCGCATGTGATCCATGGGTTTATCTTTTATGGCTTCTTGTGGTACTTCTTTCCTCGGCTGTCTGTGTGGACGCGGCTTGTGCTCGCGATCGCGATTGAAGCGGGATGGGAAATCACCGAAAATACGCCGATGGTGATCGAGCACTATCGTCAACAAGCACTTGCGGCGGGGTATGTGGGGGATAGTATCCTTAATTCAGTTATGGATACTCTCTCGATGGTGGGCGGATTCTTTCTGGCGAGGCGCATACCAGTGTTGAGCGCGGTTGTGCTGTGTCTTGCCCTCGAGCTGTATGTCGGCTATATGATACGGGATAATCTCACCTTCAATGTCATCGGCCTCATCCACGTCTTCCCCGCGATTACTCAGTGGCAGGCAGGACTGTAGAGAACCCTTTGGCTCATTTGTGTCCCAGTGTGTATGGAAGGACATGAACCCACCTCAAAATATCTTTTTGAATGTATTGATCGTTACAAGTACTCCCAGACTGATTATTTTTAGAAAATTTTCTGTCACAATTGCAATGACCACTCCCGTATCTTTAAAATCCCATACACCCAAACCATAAAAGGTGACAAGAATAATATCGAATATGATTATTACGCCAATAAAAATAAGAATCCAATTCGCCCACTTTTTCCTCATCTCAATGATCTCTCTATTTTCTTTATCAGCAAGTGATTCTGTTTGCTCCCTCTCCCGCGTTAATTGGCTGTAGAAATTATTAGACTCTGGTTCACTGGGCACATTAGTCTCGTCACCTAATTTTGAGATGATCTCTGTTAAGATGCTGTCCTGTTCGGGCATACTATGATTGTAAGTGTTCCAAAGTTTCTCTCATTGCCACGATTGGAACTCCGAATATATTAGACATTTTTTTATAGTCGCCTTTTGTTAAGTTATATTTGTCTAAGTACTCTCGGACCATGAATTCAGGCATCAGTAGTTTTGCTGCAAAACTATTTGCTTCCTTTTCATTTTTTGGATAAGCCCCCTCTTTGTTAGGTATACGGAAGAGAACCTCATAATTTTTATGTCCCAAAAAAATATGTCCCAATTCGTGTGCGATAGAAAACAATTTCCGCGTAGGCTTGTCTTTTGCCGCAACATAAATCACTTTCTTTGTATTGTCATGAAAAGCGGCTACGTCTAAATACTCTCGTGGCATTGTAATCTCTCTTACAGAAAATCCGATACCTTTCGCTATCTTTGTAACGTCAACCACAGGCTTAGCAATGTTGTTTTGATCCAACACCTCCCACGCTTTGTTTTCGATTGAAAAATGGTCTATATCCATATGCCATCATACTAACTCAGATGATGGGAATCATAGTATCCAATTATCCACATAATTACAAATATCGCCCTTCTCTACGCCCACAGCAGTAGAATGTAGCCCATTTTGAGAGGACGTCCGAAAACGGTATACTGGTAGCAATGCCACGCTATGAAATTGAAATAAAAAGTCTTTTGGGTGCGCGGGAGAATGCAGAGAAGCTTCGGGAGGATATGCAGCGTTTGGATCCAGATTGTAGCCGTATCGGACAGAATCGTCAGTTGAATCACTATTTTGTTGATGGAGATATTCATGCTCTTGCAACGCGGGTGCAGGGTATTGTTGATCCGGCGAAACGAGATGTGTTTGCAGAGATTGTGGAGCGGGGGAGTGCTTTTTCCTTACGAACACGTCAGAAAGATGATCAGGTGTTTCTTGTCCTCAAAGCATCGGTTGATGCGGGCACGAGTGCAAACGCAGTCTCACGTATGGAGTTTGAAGAACCGGTGTTGCTCACGCTCGATGCACTCGATGCACTCATGCATACTGCGGGGTTTGCCTATCAGGCGAAATGGTCGCGTGAACGCGAGGAATATGCATACAAAGGTGCGACAGTCTGTCTCGATCGCAACGCAGGGTATGGCTATCTCGCGGAGTTTGAAAAAATGTCGGAAGAAGAACATGCGGTGCCCGCGATTCGTCGCGAACTTGAATCTCTGATGGATGAGTTGGGTGTTGTGGAGTTGCCTCAAGATCGACTTGAACGTATGTTTGCCCACTACAATGCTCATTGGCCGGAGTATTATGGTACGGACGAAGTGTTTGTTATTGAATAATTGGTATATGCTATCGATGATGATTCGGCAGTTGTGGTAGTAGATGGTAAAGTACAGGTTGTGAGCGAAGGGACGTATTTAGAATATAATTAGATCAGCCATGTTTCTCTCTGACGTCGACATCCATAAGGCAGTAAAGTCGGGTGACGTGACACTTGAGCCATTTGATAAAAAGCGTCTCCAGCCCGCGAGCTATGACATCCGGCTCGGCAACACCTTCATCGTGAACGATCCGCACACGACGAGCTTTATTGATCCGGTGAAAGGGATTCATCCGAATACGCACAAAGTCGAGGTGAAGGATGGCGAGACGTTTGTGCTACATCCGGGCGTGAGCATTCTCGGATACTCAAAGGAATTTTTTGGATCCAATCGGTATCTCATTGAGGTCAATGGCAAATCGTCGCTCGCACGTATTGGGCTGTTGGTACACAACTCGGCGGCACTGGTAAATCCCGGACATTTTCTTAATATTGCGCTCGAGCTCTGCAACCTCAACAATGTGCCGATTATTCTCCGGCCCGATATGGAGATCGCCCAGCTGACGTTTTCACCACTCTCTTCAGAATCCCATCAGCAATACAAGGAGAAAGGGCGGTACCATCTCAATAACATTGTCGGGTATATTCCTCCGAAACGCGGACCGCTTGCGCGAAAGCCGGTTCGTAAAAAGAAAGCGAGATAAACGATATGTGCACTCGTCTAGTCGTGATTACTGCTGATAGATAACACATCATGTATACGCATCGTCCAAAGGACTACGTTGACCCTTTCGAACTGATTGTACAGGGGATTGAGGATGCGCGAGTGTATACAACGCAGGAGGATATCATATATCAAGATGAGTATGTGACCGCCTTTATCTCATCGCACTGGTGGCCCAACAATCCTGGGCATGTACTCATTATTCCCAATGAGTCATTTGAAAATATCTACGATTTGCCAGATGCTATTGCGTTGCGTATCCACCACCTTGCTCGTCGAGTGTCTCTCGCCCTTAAAGAAGTATATAACTGTGATGGGGTGAGTGTGAGGCAACACAATGAACCAGCGGGGGATCAGGACGTGTGGCATTATCACCTCCATGTTTTTCCACGGTATGTTGATGATCAACTCTATCTACTCAATAACGAAAAACGTCTCACCAGTCCAGAAGAAAGAAAACCGTATGCCGAAAAATTACGAACCTATTTTGAACACCATCATGAGTAATCAGCAAAAAAAACATCCCGAGTATCAGTATCTTGACTTGTTGCGAGAAGTGCTTGAAACGGGTGAGGAGCAAACGGACGCGGCCGTCGGCGTGCACACGTATAGTGTGTTCGGTCGGCAGATTCGTTTTGATCTTTCGGAGGGATTGCCACTGTTGACTACAAAGCGTACATATTGGAAGGGCGTACTCCACGAGCTCTACTGGTTTCTCTCGGGTCAGACAAATATCAAATATTTAGTTGATAACGACGTCCATATTTGGGACGATTATCCGTATCGATACTATACAGAAAAAATGGAGGCGGGCAGTGTGCCAGAGCTTTCAAAAGACGCCTTCATTACTCGCGTTCATGATGATGACGCCTTTGCGAAAGAATATGGCAATCTTCCCCAGATTTATGGAGAGATGTGGCGACACTGGCCGGCGAGTGATGGGCGAAAGATAGATCAGCTTGGGTGGGTCGTGGAAGAATTGAAAAAAGATCCCGATGCGCACAATACGCTCGTGAATTCATGGAATCCAGAATATCTCTATGCGATGGCCGCGCCCGGCAAGGCTGCGCGTTATCCGATTTGCCACAATATGTATCAGGTCAACATTAAGCACGGGAAGGTCTGCCTCCAACTCTATCAACGAAGCGCCGACATCTTTCTAGGTGTACCCTTTAATATTGCAAGCTATGCGCTATTGACGGTGATTCTTGCACATCTCTTAGGTCGGGAACCAGGGGAATTTATCCATACCTTTGGTGATCTCCATATCTATGAGAATCACAAAGAGCAGGCGATAGAACAATTGACTCGTGAACCACGCCCATTCCCACAGATTTCCTTCACACAACCATTTGATTCTCTTGAAGCATTTCGTCCGGAATATGTGAAACTTGAGGGCTATGATCCACACCCGCCAATCAAGGGTGATCTGACCGTCATTGGGGGGTATAACAAGAAGCTACACGGCTGATAGTTTGCATACTCTCACATACATCCTGAGCTTTTGGGGCAGAATCTCGTAAGAGCCACTGTTTTTGTGTGAGGCTACAAGGTAACTCTCCACACCTCCCATCTCACGGCTTCAATACAAGATACTTTTGAAACC
>CAZTKT010000022.1:0-14886 GCA_964614265.1 uncultured Candidatus Saccharibacteria bacterium
TAGTTAATTGCTAATACAATTATTCTAACTGTCCTACTTCAAAGGTGGCTGGGGGTTTAGCGCGGTTTGGTGTTCACCCAATTTTTTGGCCATGTATCGTCGTCAGATACATGGATTAGTGAACACAACATTCTTTTTATGAGAATCAACCGCGCTATTGGTCTGATCATTTTTTTGATCGTGGCCAAGATCATCTTTTCAGTGATGTTTTCTGCTTTTGAGGATACTGCAACTGCCTCGCTTCGTACGATCGAAGCATCGGCAATTGTGGTACAACAAAAGCTTAATGCACTGAAATAGTGTTGACGCACCATCCCTTTTGGATGGTGTTGTTGTTTTTTGCCGTTTGTGAGTGGGAGAGTGGTATCTTTTCTGTGGATTCTGTATCATAGGCGAGCGGCCGACGGATGTGTGGTTCACATATCATATACTGTAGGATAGCTGTTGTACTATGCGTCTCTTTTCAAAAAAAAGAAAAGTCCATATTGAATTCGATGAGATTTTTATTGATGCCTCAAACCTTCCCTCGTTTAATCAGGGGCGACTCGAAGGGCGTCTTGCGGCGCCCGTCTCTCGGGTGAGTATTGTAGCGGTTGGCGTGGTGTTCACACTGATTGCCTTTATTTTTTTTGGCCAGACGTTTCGGTTGCAAGTACTCAATGGAAAGGCCTTCGCTGAGCGAAGTGAGCAAAATAGCTTGGATACGTCTCTCACAATGGCGTCGCGCGGGGTGATCTATGATCGTCGGGGTGAACGACTCGTCTGGAATAAAGAAGATAGTGACCTTTCTGATTTTCCTGGTAGGGGGTACACCGAACGTCGTGGTCTTGGGCAGTTGCTTGGCTACGTCAGTTATCCAAAAAAAGATTCCTCGGGATTTTATTTTCGTACGGAATACAAAGGGATAAGCGGTATTGAATCAGTGTATAACATCGCGTTGTCTGGAGAAAATGGTGAACGTTTAGTAGAAATTGATGCACTACATAAGGTGATCTCAGAACATGTCGCGCGTTCACCGGTGGATGGGAAACCGTTGACCCTCTCTCTTGACGCGGAATTTTCGGAGGTACTACATGATGCGCTTGCTACCACGTCAGCAAAGTATGGGTTCCGGAGCGGTGCGGCGGCGGTAATGGATGTCAATACTGGTGAAATAATTGCACTCGCGAATTTCCCTTCGTATAACCCAGAAATATTGGCAAAAGGTTCAGATAGGGATGCGATCCGTGCGCTCAATGAGGATCCTCGATTACCCTTTCTCAACCGCATTATGTCTGGACTCTACACTCCTGGTTCTATTGTCAAACCATTTCTGGCGTACGGTGCCCTTGCGGAGAAGATCATTGATCCACAGAAGCAGATATTGAGTACAGGTTCAATCATCATTCCGAATCCGTACCATCCGGATAAGCCCTCGGTGTTTAATGATTGGCGTGCACACGGACTTGTTGATATGCGTCGCGCGATCGCGGTGTCGTCGGATGTCTATTTCTATACGATCGGTGGTGGTTTTGGTGGACAAGAAGGTTTGGGCATAGCGCGTATTAACAAGTATATGCACCTCTTCGGGTTTGGTGAGCCTGTTGATATGCCATTCTCCGACGGCCAGGGTGGTGTTGTACCAAATCCAGAATGGAAGAAGCAGATCTTTAACGAAGTGTGGCGACTCGGCGACACATACTTTACTTCCATTGGGCAGTATGGATTTCAAGTAAGCGTCCTTCAGATGCTTCGTGCATATGGCGCAATTGCCAACGGTGGCATCATGCACACGCCGCATTTTGTGAGTGGGGAGTCTGCACCGACGGTTGATTTACATCTCGATCAAAGCTATCTGCAAGTCATTCGGGAAGGAATGCGTGAATCTGTGCTTGATGGGACGAGTCGCGCACTCCATAGAGACGATATTCATATTGCGGGGAAGACGGGTACCGCGCAGATCGGTGCCAATAAAGAGTTTATTAATTCATGGGCAGTTGGGTATTTTCCATACGAGCATCCAAAGTATGTGTATGTCACACTACTTGAGCGTGGTCCGCACAACAATCTCTTTGGCTCCGCGCCGACAATGAGTAGTGTAATTAATTGGCTTGTCAAAAATCGTAAGGAGTATATACAAAGCACGGACAAGACGGAGACCGCACAACCGTGAGGATTTCAGTGTTTGACTTCACCGTGTGTGTACGTATAATATGGCCACTCTTCCTCATTATTCATTTGTATATTGTGTATGGCAGATTTACCTGAAGCATTTTTGACACTGGAAAAATTTGAGGAATTAAAACACGAGCTTGAGACGTTGAAGACGGTTCGTCGTCGAGAGGTTGCAGAATCGCTTGAATACGCTCGCTCGCTCGGTGATCTCTCAGAGAATGCTGAATATCAGGAAGCGCGAAACATGCAAGGAGCGATTGAAGAGAGGATTTTATATCTGGAGAAAGTCATGAAAGAGGTAAAAATTGTTCCACACAATAATAAGAAAGGTGATGTGATCGGTCTCGGATCGTCGGTGACGATTCAAAAGGAAGGCGAGAAAGAATTACATACATACACGATTGTGGGTTCTGAAGAAGCAAATATTCACGAACATAAACTTTCGTACCTTTCGCCTCTTGGAGAAGCACTAATGGGGAAGGTTAAAGGTGACTTATTTGTGTTCAGCACTCCCAGTGGCAAGATGTCGTACAGAGTGATTGAGGTGAAATAATGGGCGGGTCGGGGAATGGTTGTGTTGGGCATATCCCGTGCTACTATTGCTTTTATCATGGCGTTTTGGGCAGATAGAATTGTTGATGAGATAGAACGAGACCGTGCAGATCTTATATCTGCAGGAACGGAGCTTATTGTACGAGATGAAAAGACGGCGTCCGGACATCCGCATGTCGGTAGTATGATTGGGGTTGCGCTACACGATACCGTGACGCGCGCCTTGCGTGAACGTGGTGTCAGCGCCCGATTTTTATACGAGATAAATGATACCGATCCCATGGACGGTCTGCCGGCATATCTTGACGCGTCCGTGTATCAGCAACACATGGGCAAGCCTCTCAACCGGATTCCAGCTCCTGACGATAGCGCCGAAAACCTCGCTGAATATTTTGGTAACGACTTTCAAAAAGTAATTGTGGAGGGGGGCTATACACCGACGTTTTATAAGACAAGTGAATTATACAACTCTGGCAGAATGAATGACATGATTCGTCTTGCGCTCATCCATGCTGATACTATCCGCGATATCTACAAGCGTGTCTCTGGATCAGTCAAACCAGATGATTGGTTGCCCCTTAATGTGATTTGTGAACAGTGCGGGAAGGTGAGCACGACAAAAGTCACTTCTTTTGATGGCGAGAGAGTTACCTACGTTTGTGTCCCAGATATAGTGAAGTGGGCAGAGGGGTGTACACATGAGGGAATCATCTCTCCCTTTGATGGTCGTGCGACGTTACCGTTTAAAGTAGAATGGCCGGCAAAATTTAAAGTAGTCGGTGTGCACGTTGAAGGCGCGGGGAAAGACCACACAACCAAAGGTGGTACGCGCGATGTTGCGCGGGCGATTGTGCAAGAAGTGTTCAACTATCCCGAGCCAGTCAATATTCCATATGAACACTTTCTCATCGGGGGAAAGAAGATGTCATCGTCAAAAGGGAATGCATCAACGGCACGTGCAATATCGGACCTCTTGCCCGCCATTATCTTTCGCCTTGCTCTCGTGGGGAGGGAGATCAACAGACAGACCGACTTTGATCCCCAAGGTGATAGCATTCCACTATTATTCGATAAATACGATCGGTTAGCGGAGAAATACTGGCAGAACAGCGATGACGATGATGCTCGTACCTTTGTACTGATGCACACCGATGCCGAGAAAGACCTTACCCAGAAACGACTCCTCCCTCGCTTCTCTCTTGTTTCATTTTTAGTACAGATGCCACATATAGACCTTGGAGAAGAGATCGCGCGTCTCAAGGGTGCGCTACTAACGCCCGCAGATGTTACCGAGTACACAACGCGTGCGAAATATGCTCGACAATGGCTTTCCGCGTACGCACCGGAGCACTATGTGTACAAACTCCAAGAGACACTTCCTCCAGCCACGCGACAATTTTCCGAGCCACAAAAAGAAGCACTCCGTCAGGTGTTGGCATATGTCGTGTCACAGCAGATCCTCTCTGGCAAAACACTGCACGAAAAGCTCCATGAGATCAAAGATTCGCTCGGACTTTCCCCGAAAGACTTTTTCAGCGCACTCTATATCAGCTTTCTCAATCGCGAGAGTGGCCCACAAGCCGGTTGGTTTTTTAGTACGCTGGAGAGGAGTTTTCTCGAGACACGTCTACGGGAGGTAGGTGGGTAATACTCACTGAGAATAAGGAGAACGGGACCTGAACATACTACATGGGATAGGAATGCCTCGGTATGTTGAACTGGGGATACATCGAGTGTCCTGTATCGGGTAATAATGATACATTGTGCAAATGAATGACATCAATCGACAGCACGGGCTCACAAACATCATCTTAGCTTTTGTGGTGGCCCTGGCTTTAGTAGTGGGTGTGGGTGGTTACTATTTGTTTCAGAATCGGACCACAGTCCCTGATCAAACGACCCACCAAACTGAAAACAACAATCCAACCACTAGAGGCACAACTCAGACTAACGTGACAGAAAATAAAATTGTGGTGCCAAAAACGGTGAGCACCACAAGCCCGACTCCCAAAAAGACCACGATACCAACCCCAAAACCGATTTCAATACCGCAACCGAGCCCACTACCGCTGTCTACCGACGAAGTGGGGTGGAGACCAAGTGCAAGTAGACCAGCTTTGCAACCAGTTGAGACACCCGATGGCATTTTGCTGACGGCTGAAAGAGATGGTGATGAGAGTACTATTACTCTTGATGTTACCATGCCGGAAAAATTGCCGGGAAAATTCAACACACTTGATTTTGATATGAAGTTTCAGGAAGAAGGAGACGGGGATTGGCTCGAAGTCACATTCAATGATGTACCGCTTCTTGGTTATGCAGGGACAAGTTATTTTCCTAGCAATGGACAATTTCAGAACGTGGACATGATACCGATAGGACATCTTGCTGGCTTCACCGGTATTTTGAAATTTATGCTTCATGGACAAGGAACCACTATTTCGAGCGTATTAATTAAAAATATAAAGTTCATTTCCTATTAGGACTAGTTTTAGCTGACTCCATTTTTTTGGTTCTTATTTATTCCCCATACCTCGATGCTTTGCATCGGTCCATTCGTCCTATACCCTATAGGGAATGGCAGACCACATACGCAAACGACACAACAAGAGCCTTCTCATATACCACGTAGTCTGTCCCGTGAAGTTCCGCAGAGACATTTTCAACGACGCATCCAGTGCGACTCTGAAACACGTCTGTGTGGAACTCGGTCAACGGTACGAACTGCGCTTTCTTGAAATTGGCATTGATAGCAACCACGTGCATTTCCTCTTGCAACTCGTTCCACATCAGCGTGTTTCAGACACAGTGAAGCTCATCAAAAGCATCACTGCCAAGCGTTTGTTTGCGCAACATCCAGAGCTGAAAAGGTTTCTGTGGGGCGGCAACCTCTGGACGATGGGCTACTACGTGAACACAGTGGGACAGTATGGCAATCTTGCAATGCTAGAGAACTATGTGAAGAAACAGGGTATCAAAGACTACCACCAGATTCACTATGATACTCTGTCTCTCTTTGAAGACTCCAACGACCACTGATACCTCGATGCTCTGCATCTGGGTAGTTTATTGAGGCTCTCAAACGTTCAATTGAGGTGTTCACTGGGAAGCAGGCACGATTTAAGCATGTCGAGATTGACAGGGGTGGGTCCGGACAGGGAGCGATCATCCTGACTGATGGTCCTTATGAGACAGAGATGGAATTGGTGTTTACCGTCTCGCAGCAAACGAACATTTATTTTCGGTTGGGGTCGGAAGGTGAGTGTCGGTTCCTTGCACTGACTGAGGATATAAAAAGAATTCGCGTCATTCGGGCGGGCCCGGTGGGGCGACTCAACGATCTGTCGCGGTGGGTGGGGAACTCCTCCTACAACCGTTGGAAGGAAGCTGTAGTGAAATAGGCGTCCTTTGTGGCCCCCAACTTCGGTTGGGGGTTCTCTTTTGTTTATCCAACATGTGGATAAAGTGTTTTGTGGTGGGAGAAAGTGGTATATACTTATATCGTGGTGGGAGAAAGTGTTATATGCTGGTATACTGGAGAAAAGTGGTTATGCTTATCGGCGAATACACACACACCTTAGATCCAAAGAAGCGCCTGTCGGTGCCAGCTAAATGGCGGCGTGAATTGGGTAAATCAGTGGTGATGACACGGGGACTTGATAATTGTCTCTTTGTTTATCCACTGAAAGCATGGGGTGACATCACAGAAAAAATTGGTCGACTGCCACTCGGGCAGGCGGACACAAGAGGGTTCAATCGTTTCTTTCTCTCCGGGGCGGTTGAGACGGAGGTGGATAGTGCAGGGCGGATCTTGGTTCCGGATTTCTTGAAATCATTTGCGGGACTTGGAAGCAAGGTGGTCCTTGCTGGCATTCATGATCGAGTGGAAATTTGGGATGAGAAGACGTGGAATGCCTACAAACACCGCATTGAGAAGCAGGGGAATGCGTTGGCAGAAAAACTTGGTGAAGTAGGGGTTTTGTAATGCTCACTATGCGCATCGTTACCCCGAAAGACCAGGGTGGTCATGTTTCCGTTCTGGTTCGTGAAGTGATCGACGGTCTTGCACTTGCCCCGGACGCGACGGCGATCGATGCGACACTCGGCAGTGGCGGACATTTCTTTGAGATACTCTCTCATCTTGGCTCCGCAGGGACGTTGCTTGGGATTGATGTTGATCCGACTGCGGTGCAGTTGGTGAAGGAGACATGGGAGACAAGAGAGGTAAGAGAGACAAGGGAGGCGATCGAGGAGAAGGGGGAGAAGAAAGGAAAAGGGTATCCACGCGTGTTCTTTGCCACAGGAAATTTTAGAGAGGTCATAGCGCTCGCAAACGGACATGCAGTACACGACGTACAGGCGATCACCGCCGACCTTGGGTGGCGGATGGAACAGTTCTCAGACAATCACCATGTGGGAGGCGGGAAGGGTTTTTCTTTCACTGCGCATGAACCACTACAGATGACGTTTGGGGATCCGACTGCGTATCCTTTCACTGCTGAAGATATCGTCAATCACTGGCGCGAAGAGGATATTGCACAAATCCTCACAAGCTACGGTGAGGAACGGTTTGCACGCAAGATTGCAACCGCGATCGGTGCACGTCGGATCATCGCACCGATCACTACTGCCGATGAGCTGGCAGGAATCATTTCCGAGGCCGTTCCCCTGGCGTATCGACGCGGACGTACGCATCCTGCGACAAAGACGTTTCAGGCACTCCGCATTGCGGTCAATGACGAGCTCGATGCAGTGAAAGATTTCATTGTTGGGGCATCTACACTTCTTGCGGTCGGTGGACGTCTTGCGATCATTAGTTTCCACAGCGTTGAGGATCGTATCGTCAAGCAAACTCTTCGTTTACTTGAAGCAGAGGGCATTGTCCGACGGATCACAAAAAAACCGATAGTGCCGAGCGCAGAGGAGGTGCAACAAAATCCTCGTGCACGTAGCGCCAAATTACGGTTGATAGAAAAAATATGACTCGCACTAAGCACACAACACCATACTACACAAAACAACGCGTCTTTTTTGCGGTTTTTGCCGGACTTTTCATATTATTTGGTTTTTATATCTATTTTGTGAGTGCGTCGGTCGTGCAGGTGATTGCGCGAAAGGAGGTGGAGGGTGAGATCATTGAAGTGCAATCTACTATCGGTGATCTTGAGTCTACATATTTGGCTACAAAGAATAGTATTTCTGGTGACACCCTCGCCTCCTTTGGATTTGTGGTGATCGCTCCTCGAAAGATATTCATAGAGAAGAAGTCCACTAATCTAGTACTAGTCACGCATGATGAGAACTAGTGCGATTGTACGTATTCGTATTATCACGGGGTGTGTACTATGCATCACACTGGTGCTTATTGCCCGTCTCTATCAACTACAGGTACTGCATAGGCGAGACTATCTTGCGGCGGCTGAAAAACAGTATGTTCATACGGTCAATGCTCTTTTTAATAGAGGCTCCGTCTTTTTTACGACTCGTCATGGTGAGAGGGTGTCTGCCGCAACGGTAAAATCAGGATTTTTGCTTGCACTCAATCCGAGTCTGTTGCGCGAGCGAGAAGCGATCTATACCAAACTCAACGCCATCGTACCAATTGATCGAGGGGTATTTATGCGACGTACCGACGATCATGCGAGTACCTACTACGAAGTCGCAACACACCTGACCAAAGAGCAAGGGGCGGCTATTGAGGCACTGCATATCACTGGGGTGATGCTGTATCGGGATCAGTGGCGTTACTATCCCGGGGATACTCTTGCCGCTCACACGGTTGGTTTCATTGCATATGACGGTGATATGTTGGTGGGTAGGTATGGTCTTGAACAGTATTATGAAAAGATTCTGTCACGAACTAACAATACGTTATCGGTGAATTTTTTTGCTGAAATTTTTAGTAATTTGGGGGACCTTCTTTTTGCTAATAATCATGCACGCGTGGGAGATGTGGTCACGACCATCGAACCGACCGTGACGCGTATTCTCGAGGATGAGCTAAGTACTGTACAGAGTAAGTGGCACAGTGCGTATAGTGGAGGCATCATCATCAATCCACGCACCGGTGCCATCTATGCGCTGTCAGTGCAACCGCAGTTTAATCTGAATGATCGTACGGGGGTGAGTATCGAACAATTCAAAAATCCACTCGTCGAGAGTGTCTATGAGATGGGTTCCATTATCAAGCCATTAACGATGGCGGCGGGGCTTGATGCGGGAGTCATTACTCCCGAATCGACGTATACTGACGCGGGATTTCTCGAGCTTGATGGGTACACCGTGCGTAATTTTGATGGAAAGGGTCGTGGGATAGTGCCGATGCAGGAAATCTTAAGCCAGTCGCTCAATACCGGGGCGGCGTATATCGCCAAACAGACGGGCCCGAAACGCTTTGGTGAATATTTCAAGAATCTGCAACTTGGTGCAGAGAGTGGTATTGATCTTCCGCATGAAGCACATGGGCTTATTTCAAATCTTAATACTCCCCGTTTGCTTGAACACGCCACGGCGTCTTTCGGGCAGGGAATCGCGATGACACCGATGGAGACTGCGCGGGCTCTCTCGACGCTCGCAAACGGGGGTGTTCTCGTCACTCCACATATAGGACAAAAAATACTCTATGCGGATGGTGGGGAAGAAGTATTGCCCGCTTCGCAGGGTGCACGCGTCTACGGTGAAAAAGCAACAGAAGAAACCACTCGGATGTTGGTCAAGGTGGTAGATACCGCATTACGTGGTGGTGCATACAAGATGGAGCACTATAGCCTCGCCGCAAAGACGGGGACTGCTCAGATTGCAAATCCGGCCGGTGGGGGGTACTATGACGACCGGTTTCTCCACTCGTTCTTCGGCTATTTTCCCGCGTATGATCCACAGTTTCTCATTTTCTTGTATACCGTTGAGCCAAAAGAAGTGAAGTATGCATCAGAGACTCTCACCGAGCCATTTATGAACATTACCCGTTTCCTTATCAATTATTACAGTCTACCCCCCGATAGATAGTCTGTGTAGTAATCATTGTTTGAGAGATGAAATCATTCTTTAAAAAAATTATAGTAAAGATTCTTAGTTTCGAGGCACGCCTCCTGCTTTCTCGTAAACGACCAAAGATCATCGCCATCACTGGGAGTGTGGGTAAGACGGGTACCAAGGATGCGATCTATGCAGTAATCAAGAATAAGGTGCATGCCCGTAAAAGCGAAAAAAGCTTCAATTCAGATATCGGTGTGCCGCTGTCAGTGCTTGGCCTACCGAACGCATGGAGTAATCCACTGGGGTGGATCCGTACTCTCAGTGAGGGATTAGTGGTTGCGCTCTTTACCCGAGACTATCCAGAGTGGTTGGTGCTCGAAGTCGGTGTCGACCGGCCGGGTGACATGGCGGCGATTACCAAGTGGATCAAACCAGATGTCGTGGTGCTCACGCGTCTTCCCGATATGCCGGTGCATGTTGAATTTTTTGGCACACCAGAGGAAGTCATCCGTGAGAAGCTTGAACTCGTTTCGGCACTCAAGCCAGACGGTGTCTTTGTCTACAATAATGACGATGAGCGAGTACGAGATGTGGTGCCAACACTTCGTCAACGATCTGTCGGGTATAGCCGGTACTCGCTTTCAGATTTTACCGCGTCTGCTGACAAAATTCTCTATGAAGATGGACGTCCCGTGGGACTTGAGTGTGCACTGACGCACGAACAAGAGACCGTGATCGTGCGTGTGCGTGCGTGCCTCGGTGTCCAGCATACCTATAGTTATGGAGCCGCGTTTGCTATCGGAGCAATGCTCGGCGTACCTCTTTCTGAGGCGGCCGATGCACTCCGTACCTACGTACCGCCAGTGGGCCGTATGCGCCTTATTTCTGGAGTAAAGGACACCATCATCATTGACGACACCTATAATTCTTCTCCAGTAGCGATGAATCGTGCATTGCAGACGCTGAAAGAAGTGAAGGGAGTAAAAACACGGGGAGCACGGGGTGGTCGTAAGATAGCTTGTCTTGGAGACATGCTCGAATTAGGGCAGTTTTCCGTACAAGAACATCATGACGTCGGCGCCCAGGTAGCTGATTGTGCAGACATACTCGTGACCGTCGGTGTACGAGCACGGGGTATTGGTGCCGGTGCACGCGAGGCTGGTATGTCGGAGGACGCCATCTTTCAATATGACGATGCGTTTCAATCAGGCAAAGAAATACAATCAATGCTACAGGCAGGTGATGTCATTCTGGTGAAAGGCTCCCAGAGTATACGTCTGGAGCGAGTTGTTGAGGAGATTATGGCAGACCCTGAATCTGCACCAGAGATGCTCGTGCGCCAGGATCCCATTTGGAAAGCAATGTAACCCAGAGAAAGATCCCTTTATATTGAGAGCTTTCTTTGGTATATTGCGAGAGTTGGTTGGGATCAGGTATTGCACTCAACCAAAAACCTCTCCCAGACAGCGATCAACTATGGTGAGTATAGGTCGCAGGGGGTATTTGGATCGGGCACTGCACTCAACCAAAAACCTCTCCCAGACAGCGATCAACTATGGTGAGTATAGGCCGTACCAGGTATTTGGATGGAGTATTTCACTCAACCAAAAACCTCCCCCGGAGGTTTTTGGCCCTATCGTCTAACGGTTAGGACGGAGGCTTTTCAAGCCTTAAATCGGGGTTCGATTCCCCGTAGGGTCACAAATAGCAAGGAAACGGTTTTCAAAGGCTTCAAATCCTTTTTTGACCTTGAATTGCAACATATCTTGAGCAATATAAAGTTCTGAAAAGATTACACGAACAATCTGCTCTTTTTCGTGTGGTTTTGCGAATTGATAATATAAAGCAACGTTTTTGACGAGTTCTGAAAGTTTTTGAACCTCTTTCATTGTCTCGTGCATTGCGATGTCAGATGCTTGCTCTTCGCTCTGTAGTAAAGAGAGTTCACTATCAAGTTTTGTTTCCTCAGTGACATAACTCTCAGGTGTATATACTCCAGCCTTCAAGAGAGGTATTTTGTTCGAGCGTAGGTATGCAAGGTCTTCACGTATCTTTTTCTTCTTCCTCTCTACTTGGTCGAGTGTCTTATGACGCTTCTCTTCAAGCAATGCAATTTCAGTACCTGCACGAGCATCCATCTGCTCAATTTCATCATCGGTAAAATGGAGACCTGTAATAAGTCCACTGATTTTCTTATCAATCTTTTCAAAACTCAGGTTCTTGTCTGTATTTGTACAGTCTTTTGTGCAACGTGAGTTGTAGTATTGAATACCTTTCTTTATGTATGGTGTGTATACACGTTCACAATGTGCACAACGTACAACACCTCGAAGTGGTTGGTCGAGTTTCTCCGTATAGTGAACACTCACTTTCTTCTTTTTGAGTACAGCTTGAACGTCATCAAAGAGCTCATCACTTACGATGGCTACGTGACTGATACTTTGAATGTATTTACCTTCTGAGTTGAGGGTCCTTCCTGTATAAAAGCGATTAGTGAGTATCCTACTGATATGATTTTCGTTTACAGGACGTGAAGTCTTTTCAATTTCCTCAAACTCGTCTTCCTCAGCGAGCATCTCTTCTTTTGTCCTTCTACGCCTCATTGGTACAGTGGTAAAACCTTGGTCATTTGCAAAGCGAGCAATGTCAGACAAGCTCCAGTCTCCTGTAGCGTAATACTCATACATCTGCTTGATTATGGGTGCTCGGAATGGGTCAAGTGGCTTATCTTCCATTTTCCCTTGATTGAGATAGCCGATTGGTGCTCTGTAAGTACAAATACCTTTCTCTCGTGAGTTACGGATAGTGAGCGTTACTTTCTCACTTGTAACACGTGAGTGATGCTGAGAGAACATTCCATCAATATCCATATGCAAAGCACCTGAACTCGTCTTCTCGTATTTAGCGTATACAAAGCGAAAATCTACACCCTTACGCATAAGCTTTCGGATAAGAGTGTCATCGCCTTTATTTCTACTGATACGGTCCCAGCAAAGACACACAACGCCTTTGAAGTATCCTTGGCTGACGAACTGAAGCATTCTCTGGAACTTTGGTCTATCAATTCTGTATTGGACCAAACCGTCATCAGTAATGCTTATGTCATCGTCCTCAGTAAACCCTGAGTGCTTTTCGGAAATGATGCCGTCAGCAGAAAAGCCTTTGATGGTGATTTTAGCTATTGAAAGTTTTTCTCGATGTGCAAATCGAGCGTTCTCAATCTTTTGGTATGAAATGGAGTTCTTCTGGTTGTCGGCTTCGTCCGTACTCTTTCTGTTGTATATCAAATGACAATCACGGTATTTACCAGAGAGTATTTCGGCAATCAAATCTTTTTCAGTTTTGATACTAGGCTTTTTCATATACATTTACATTTTGCGGTACTACCTTGCGGATGTTTCCATCTACAATTTCGTATCCTTCAGATACCATTCTTCTGTGAATGTTCCTGAGAACACCACCGAGTTCTTCCAAAGCATCGAGGGTATCTTTCGAGAGTAGGTGCTTCGGACCCTCACACAAAAGCTGGTCCTGCTCCGTGTAAGGTTGAGGCTGTGGAGCATTATTCAGGCTTTCGTGTAACTTACTCATAATAACATTTTTGATTAGAACTCTCGACCTTTTTTGCTGACTTTGAGACCTTTTTCAGTCTCGTAAAAAGCACGATGCTGGAGCATTGCCTCTCGATATAGTTTTTCTAGTCGTACTCGCTTTTTAGTAGGCTTTCCGTTGTATGTATTTCGAGATGATTTCTCTTCGAGCTTATCTATCTCCAACCTCAGCTCAAGCACTCGAAACATTGGATAGTGTTTATATCCCTTGTTTACGTTCTTTGATTTGTAGGTAAGTTCGTAGCAATGACGGCATCCAAACCAATCGCCGTCTTTGTAGAGCACACCAACACGCCGTCCACATTGTTGTCCGTTTTTGAATAGAGAACATTTGAACCAATAGCGTTCTCCGCCTAGATGACAAGGTGTTGTAACGATTGGAACCTTGTAGTCGAAATCATTCTTTTCACCTGTAGAACGGTCTGTTTGTGCATAAATGAAGCGAGCATATTTCTCTTCACTCCATACGGATACCTGCACAGATACGCTTCCGTGCGAGCCGTTTTCACCCCAAGAGACAGTGGTGTACTTGTAGCCACCTTTTTCTTTGATGTCTCGTAGGAGCCACCATATTTCTATTTTCTTGCAGTCATCTGCTTCTGTTTTACTCATAAAGTTTTTTATCTTCCGAAATCAATTGGGAACCTCTCTGTTATTGGTCGTTTTTGCGAAACGAACTATCCACGTTTACATCGACCACGGCTGGAACTGGAACGTCTTTTCCGTTCCTTTTTGCCTGTAAACGCTCAAGTTCGTGAAGAGCTCTGAAGATACTTCTTTCGATTGTTGTCTCGTATCGGAGAATGGTTTCGATACTTTCGTTGCTCAACATATTCTTTACATTCTGTCGCTCTTGTTGCTCGTCATCCTGTCCGATGGGAAATAGATTGATGTCAGCCCTGTACCAGTTCATCGTTGCGGTTTCGACAAAGACAGCTCTTCGTAGTCGCCAGAGATTAGAGACAACACGGTCTACCAACATCTTTTCTATGGGTCCGACTGGCTGAAATTGTTCGTGGAGATTTTGATTGAGCTCTAGGAGAACTTTCTCATCTTCGCCATCAACAAGGACCTCTTTTGAGAGCAATCCGTGCTTGATTGCGTTGTACTTTGAGATTGCTTTTCCCTCATTTGTTTTTGGACCACCTTTCGATTTGTTTTCCATAGAAATGATTTAGTTATTGATAATTGCCTCAGCATCGTTCACAACATTCACTTGTTCACCACGAATATCCGCATCGGTGATACCAAAGCGTTCCTTCCACATATCCAATCGCTTTCTGTTTTCCTTGAAAGATAGGACGTATCCTTTACGAGTTTTGTATGGCTTGAGTTGTAGCTTTGTTCGCAGGTACCATCCCACTTTTCGGGCTTGAAGAGTGTCATCACTGGTATCAATTTCCTTGTTCACCTCGTCAGTAATCTGCTTGACCGTTATCTCGTTTCCTTTGAGTTCGTATTCTAATTTGAGGACGGCAAAAACAATGTCGCTTTCCCAAGAAAGACCACGGTCAGCAACAAGTTCAGCGTTGTATTGGACGATGAAGGTTTTGAGCTGATTTCTGATAGCTTCGTCTTTGATAATGGATAAAAG
>CAZTKT010000023.1:0-7435 GCA_964614265.1 uncultured Candidatus Saccharibacteria bacterium
TTTCATATAGTTGTACTATCAACCGCTTCATGGCCTGCTGTCAAGAAACACACTTATACGTTACCATAAGCGACAATGAACGCTATACATAGGCTGCGCATAAGGACCAAGGAACACACGGCGCTCATCTGCATACTCCTCATTGCAGTGATTCTTCGCCTCCCTGGCCTCACCTACGGTCTGCCGCTCATGCTCATTGCGGATGAACCATCCGTTATTCTCGGAGCACTCAAAATGCTTGAGCTCCATACACTACTCCCCGCACACCACCTTGCTGATTTTGCCGCAGTCCTCTATTACCCACCCTACCTCTCCTATCTCTATCTTCTCCCATTCGCACTGATTATTGGCTTCAAGTACCTACTCTGGCATGGCGCATCAGCGCTCTTTATCCCTCAGCTCGTGGCAGATCTCAGTGCCTTCTTTATCGCCGCGCGAGCACTCAACATCCTCATTGGTGGCGCATCTCTCATACTCACCTACGCCACTGCTCAGTCACTCTTCCGATCACGACGTGCCGCACTGGTAAGTACATTCCTCCTCGCCACAAGTCTCGCGCACATCGCACTATCGATGACAAGCAGACACTGGAGTGCTGTCACGTTTCTTACCGTCAGCACCCTCTGGGTGCTGACGCATGAACGTCTCCCTCAAGAAAAGCGCTACGGATACGCCCTCATTATTGCTGGATTCGGTATGGGCATCTCAACTATTTCCGTTCTCCTTCTAATACCCATCGCTTTGCACTTTATATTTATGCGCACCATCACAGTGCGTGGACTACTTCGTGCTCCTCTGATATGGTGGTGCGCAATCATATCGTGCATACTTGCGCTCCTCCCTTCCCTACTATACCCAAAAAGTAACGGGTTCGTAGCGGACATCACGGTCGCACACGGCAAGTCAGTAATAGACTTCCTCATTAGTCCAATCCGTTTTACTGGATCTCTATTTCCCGCAGAGCCGGTACTTATCGGATTAGCACTGTGTGGACTCATAATCCTCTGGAGGACAAAGCGCAACCTCTGCGCCGTCGCAACGACATGGATCATATTGTATTCTTGGATCTTCTATCTATTCTTCCGTTTCGAAACACGATTCTGGCTTCCATTATTTCCACTCTTTGCGCTGCTTGGTGGCTATGCCTGTACACGATGGCGCCACACACCCATATACAACACCGTGATTCTTCTGATTCTCGCATTACCTTTCTCCGCCGGACTACGATTAGCGTGGCTTGTCTCTCAAAATGATACGCGGGTACATGCACAGGAATGGGTACATGACCATCTACCCCCGCATGCGCGGATACTTGTGTATGCAAACCTCACACGCATTCCAACTTCACAAGCCGCGATACAAGAATTGCGTACTATAGATGCAAGTGCCCTTCGTAAAGTCGATATGGCAGAATCTACCCTCGACAACACGGATAACCCGCATGCGCTCAACCTGTATACCGTCAATGATACTGATTTCTTTCAGATGCTTCCTTTGTATGCAAGAGAGCATCACTACACCTATCTACTCGTTGACACCAGCACACGCTCTATGGATCCACTGCGAGAAGCTGTCTTCCAGAGACTCATGAGTACTGGTACTCTACAGGTACACTGGACAAGTCTCGGAGAAGGTACTTCTCTTGGAGGGAGTTCATTTCGTGACCCTTTCTGGCACCTCTTCTCTGATGGGTTGCTTGGTCCAAACATAGCAATATATACACTCAATCAATGAAAATTGTCATTATCATCCCAACATATAATGAAGAAGGTGGCGTTGGTGCCATCCTTGATGAGCTTACTATCGTCTGTACCACACTGCCCGCACATGAGTGGATCATACTTATTGTTGACGGAAATTCTACAGATGCAACATGCGCTGTCGTAGAAAAGAAATCTGCACAGTATAACTATATTCATCTCCTGAAGGAAGAACGAAAAAGTGGCATCGCCCAAGCATATATCAAAGGTATACGACACGCACTTGATACATTCACCCCTGACGTGTTTGTGGAGTTTGATGGCGATGGTCAGCATGACCCACAGTATTTGGTACCAATGGTACGCGCTCTTGAAGCGGGGGCAGATCATGTCATCGGATCACGGTATGTACCCGGTGGAAGCATACCCACCAACTGGGCGCTGTATCGTAAGCTTCTGAGTCGGTTTGGTAGTCTCTATGCACGACTGTTGCTCGAATTACCCGTACATGATGTGACGTCAGGTTTCAAGATGACGCGTGTTGTACCCTTTGCATCGCGATTACCACTTACGCAAGAATCTCTCATCTCTTCCCAGTACGCATATAAAATACAATTCCTCACGGTTATGCATGATAGTGGTGCCCGTATAACGGAAGTCCCGATCAGGTTTCGTGAACGTGAGAATGATGTATCAAAAAGTAGCACCCGTGACATCATCGAGTCACTCCGTGTGACTGCACACCTCCGTGTGATGCACATACGGAGGTGGCGTTTGTTACGTGTCTTGGCGATAGGGAGCCTTGGGTTTTTGTTGCAAGCCCTAATATTTGAACTACTCGGTATACGATACGCACTCCTCTTGCCAAGTATCGCCGCTGTGGTAGGAGGCGAATGCGCAATTCTTTCAAATTTTCTACTCAATGAGAAATTCGCGTTTCGCGATCAAAGTAACAAAGCGATATCATCACCATTCCAGCGCCTACTACGATTTCACCTTGTCTCTAGTGGTTCTATCCTCCTCCAGTGGCTCAGTATCCGTGTTACCGAACACTTCACCTCCTCACCGCCTATTCTTCGTACCACCTTCCTCCTCAGCGTCATGTGTGGATTTCTTATCAACTACGCAGGGTATTACTTTTATGTGTGGCGAACGCACTCGACATATGCAGATGCAAACGGAGAGGGCTCGTTACTGCAAAATGCCTCAAGTCAGTAAAAAATCTTTTTCAAAATGAATCTGTGCTGAGTGGATGATTTCTTCCACGGGCACACTATTGAGGCAATTGTCCGCCCTATCGGCTCGGTGGCCAGCGCTACAAACTGCGTCATTGGACAGAACCAAAACTGAGCCGTCGTATTGGTCCTTTGACCACCAATTATACGCAAAACACGAGCGCGTGACCACCAACGATATTCCGAGTTGCGCGGTCATGTGTGCGACGCCAGTATCGATCGAAACAACCCCCGCACTTCCAACAATCAGATTCGCGAGCTCCTGGACGGTCGTCTTCCCCGCAAGCACACGCACAGGAAACCCCTGTGCTACTTCGTCTGCATACGTCTCATCAGAGGCTCCCCCCGTCAACACAATAGTGTACCGACTTCCAAAGGTTTCCTGCATCATACGAACAAGAGCGATCCTCCGTTCGCGAGTAAATCCCCTTCCCCCGGTACCCGCAAACAGATGGAGGATAATGTACGATTTGGTAGGAAGTGCAAATCTCTCATGCACACCGACATCAGGAATGTATTTCAACACCGGCTTCCGAATCGTCACTGGCACACCGAGTACCATCACGGCGCTTTGCTCATGAAGTAGTAATGCTTTCTGATGGTCGTAGGGAAGCACGTGATCATAGAGAAGAGAATTCCATTTCCAAGGATCTTGATACCCAACCAGCCTACCACGCCGTGTCACTAGCCGTGCAAAAATCTTGCTCGGTGTACTGAATTGTCCTCGACCAGTACACTGTGTCTCGGTCGCATCACTTCTCCACAGGGCCCGAACAACTGAAAAAATCGCACGCGGGTTCCGACGACTCGCTTCATGCACTGAAAGCCACGGATATGCAGATAAGAGATCTCGAATCATACCAACCCGAGACGCAACCACAATGCTACATTCTGCGTCTGGATACTGTGCATGTATGTTTTCAAGTAAATATGTACCCATCAAGCAATCCCCAATTGAGGACGCGCGCATGGTGAATGCTTTGCGAATGGATGTCATATTTTTACAAAAAAACACTGGCTCCACGAAGACTCGAACAACGCTTCTGGTTTATCTACAAGAAAATCATCGAATGCCTTCTTCACGCCAGAGGCAGTCATATAATCATGCGAGAGAATGACTCCGCCTTGGGTCATTCGTGGATAGAAAAATTCCAATGACTGTTTTGTGCTCTCATAAAGATCAACATCGAGATGCACAAACGAGAACTTTTTTGATACCACTGGTGCACTGGTGGACGGAAAAAAGCCTTTGTACAAATGCACCTGCGGATATGCTCGCAGATAGTGACGAACATCTTCGAGATCAGCACCATACTGCCCTTCGGTAAATTTTGCAGGATCTACATCTTGTGGTGTAGGCAACCCTTCAAATGAATCGAACAAATGGATCTCCTTATCAGGCACCGTCTCGGCAATGAGTTTTGCTGAACCGCCTCGATACACACCAACTTCGGCAATCGCACCCTCGATTTTCTGTGTTCGTTTGGCAAACATCATAATCTGGTAGGCTTCATGGTCTGCGAGAAGCATGTTTCGTTCTTCATGCACCCGCTGTATAAGCGAGAGTGCCCGTCGTCGTTCATCGTCCCCAAAAAAGATAACGACGCCGTGACGCGCACGGATAATGTGTACAAGCAGTACCCCAATTTTCATACGGAGGTACGCAAAAAGCTTTTTGAGAGACATACGGTTTATGATACTACATGCTTTTCACCAAAAACAATATATCGACTCTGTGCCGTTTGAGACACATACGTCAGGTCAAAGTCTGGAAACAGCGCAATAAATTCTTCTGTAGTCATATCAAGTACATCGAGGTGTACTTCCCCAATGAGATGCTCCGCACAGGCACGATCCTCTGAGGACGCAAAGAGCATCCGCTCTGCTCCTTCAATATCAAACTTCAGTAGATCAATTGAATTGATGCCGAGTTCCGCAGTAATGGAAGAAAGTCTGCGAGTCTTTACCTGTACCGGCTCTGTGTCTCCAGCGCGAGAAATCAGTGAACCGGCAAGCGGGCTACCACCATGACGATAGAATGACGTCTCACCATCTCTGTCACTAAGGGCAATCTGTAGCGGAATAATCTGTGGAATATCAGACATGCGAATAGACAGTTTCCCAAAGAGTACTGGATCTGGTTCAAACGCATACATCCGAGCGTGAGGATACAGACAGTGAAAATAGAGGCTCGCCACTCCAACATTTGCCCCAACATCAAAAATATATGTGGGGTCTTTCAACGGCGCATGTCGATACTCCTCGTCAAGAAACACTTCACGGATTAATGCAAAGTCAGCACTACTCTCAAGCACCACCGTAATCGGCGTACCACGAAACCAAAGAGGGACAGGTGCCGGTTGCCGTGCGTTTCGTGCAATACTCCATAGCACACGGTACGAAATTGCAATAATCGCCCGCCGCTCAGACGAGCAAAACCACCCTCTCCCCAAAAAGGTCGCCATCCGTATAGGAATGAAAAATGTCGAGAGTCGACTCACAAAGGAATGCATACTACACGCGGTTATATTAAAAATTTCATGGTTGCACTAACGACTCGCTCAATAGAAAACTCATGTAATTTGTTTCTCCCTCCGAGACTGAGTCGTCGTGCAAGAGTGGTATCATGCAACACTTCCACTATAGCACTGGTCAGTGCATTCTGATCGCCCGCAGAAACCAGCAGCCCGCTCTCGCCATGACTGACGACCCCCTCGTTGCCCTCTATATCGGTCGTCACAATCGGTGTGCCTGCCGCGTACACCTCAAGGAGTTGATTGGAAAATCCTTCATACGTAGTATTTAGGATAAACACATCCGCCGCCGCAAGATACTGAAATAGTACCGTTCTGTCTAGGCGTCCCATAAACAACACCTGTGCGGAAAGACCAGTATCTATAACACTCTGTCTCAATTGTGCTTCTTCTGGACCCTCGCCGATAATATAGAGAACAAAATCTGGCACGCGCGTGAGAATCTTCGGAACGATTTCAATAAGTGCCTGCATGCCCTTCCAGGGAACGAGACGTCCCGCACTCACGCCGATGTGACCACGCAGATTGAGTACCGTCCGCGCAGACTCTTTTTCTGGCATACTGACCGTTGCATCAAAACCATTTGGGATGACAACAATCTGTTTCGGAGATACGCCCCAGCACGCGACGACGCGTTTCATTGACTCACTCTGTACCATGACATGGCGGGCGGCTAACGCAACGCGCGTTTGTACAAAACGAAGAAGATGCACCATGGGATGGTATCGCCCTGGCACACTGGCAAATTCCTTTAGGGGCGCCGTCACCCCAAATCGCACGCGTCCCTGTTCCCACGCATAATCTCCCCCGAGACGCAGAAAGAATTTCTTTCCTAGGAGTTTTGCAACAATCATCGACGGCAACCCAACGGACACCGGGTCCTGTGCGAAGATTGCGTCCACTCCTCGCGCCTTTAGGAGACACGTGAAGAAGTAGGTAACGTGCCTGATAATTTTTGGCAAATGTCGCACCGTGCTGAATGGCAATACCGTGATTACAAACCCGTGTGCTGGTAATGTTTCCTCGAGCATTTTTGTGTAGGTCGCAGGCCCCCCGATCTCGGGAGGATAGACACCAGTGGTGATAAGTAGCTTCATATTCACGTTCAAATGACCCCGAGAATGCGCGGAATAAGTCTTTCTAAACTATGCTTCTCTCGCACATCCTTCATACATGTGTCGATGATAGCCTGTCGATCGGGCGCGCGGTGGAGTGCAAGTATGCGATCCGCAAGTGCCCGTGCATCACCTTTGGGAAACATCAAACGCTGATGGTATATACCGAGCACATTAGCAAATGCTTCGTTGCAGGTGATAACTGGCACACCAGTGGCAAGTGCTTCAAGTCCCGCCTTGTCGAGACTCCCCGTCTCGCTCGGATTCACAAACACATCCGCGTCACAGAGATACTGCACCACCTCCTCATGTGACACACCGCCAGTAAATGTGACGCGTTCTCTCAAACCGAGAGTACTGATGTGTTCGGTAAGTGATGTGTAGTATTTCTCTGTTCCCGGCGCATGTGGATCACCGACGAGAGTGACGGATACCTCCTCACCTCCAGCGCAGAGAAGTCCAACTGCCTCAATCAGCACTTCGCAATGCTTCACGGGAGAAATCCTCCCAACATACGCGATTCTGATGTAATCCGAACGATAGGTGTGTGTACATCTAGAAAACTGTACGACATCAATACCCTGCCCGACAACCTGAACTTTTGTACTTGGCAGACGAAACCCCTCTGGGGTTGATGTCACAATAGTGTGTGCGAGTTTTTCTGCACACCGCAGTGAGAGCGAAACCGCCCCATGCGCGTACCACAGGCTGATTCGTTTCCCCCACATTCGCCACAAGAGTCCGCCGAGCAAGACATAGATCTGATTCATGTGTACAAAGACGGCATCGTACGCATGCCGATAGCGCCAGAGGTAATAGAAAAAACGAGAGAGGTAGTGGAGGCGCGCGAA
>CAZTKT010000023.1:7535-12362 GCA_964614265.1 uncultured Candidatus Saccharibacteria bacterium
GGCGCGCGAACTCCTCGACCCATCGATGGAAAAACCCCAACACCGGATCATCCAGATCAACACTTTGTGTAATAAGTAATAGTCGCATATACCTCCGGTGCTATAACTCAGTTTTTTTTGCATCACCCGTGTAGGTCTTGACCACACATCTCTCAAGGCCCCCAATAAATTCCCGCCGGTATGTATCCACATCTTGTCCCATCACCGAAAATACCTGATCACGCGCATTGATAGAAAACGTCTTTCGGAGCTGATTATCATTGAGAAATTCCCCGATACGCGCCTGGAGGCACACCACATCGTGTTCCGGACACACAAACCCATTCACTCCATCCTCAAATAACGTATCTGTCATGCCACCTGCGACAGCCAACACTGGCAATCCCGACGCCGCAGCGGCAACAAGCAGTCCGTCCTGTTCCTCACTCACTGAAACACTCAGAAACAAATTCGCAGACCTCATCGGAGAGACAAGGTCATCACTCGCAGGTTCAAAGAGCACTCTTTCGTCGAGATGCGCAGCTGCCACTTTCTGTCTCAGTGAGGCACGTTCTGGTCCATCACCAACAATCACTAACCCCATAGTTGGATACTGCTGAAGTATTGGTGTGCACGCATAAATACCCCGATCCGCATGACTACCTCTATCGAGTCGAGAAACCATTAAAATAATAAATTTCAGGTGCGGGTAACGAACGCGAAGATCAAAGGCAGGTTTCGAGTCTCGAAACAACGCAAGATCACGAAACACAGGCAACATGCTGATATCCTCTGCTCGTTTCGGATACCGCCTCTGTAACACACCCTGCAAACGTTTTGAGCGAGAGAGCACACATGCCGCACGTGGTATCAGGAAGCGTGCAGAGAGCACACGCCAATGATTACCGTCACGTTCCGCCTCGTATCCATTCTCAAACGGATCAACAGAAAGATGCAACTGGAGTGGGCGACCGTACCGACGCGCAAGTGCGTACCCCGCCATCCCCGCCTCAGCCGCCTCATCAGCAACAATAATATCCGCACGAAACCCCGATGCAAATGCCATCTGCTTCCGCGCAATGCGATATGCGTTACACAACGCAAAAAAATTTGAACGTGAATTCGTGGGATAGACCCACACATTTGGTGCAAGACGAAGCGGAATATATGATCCATCCCGCCTAAGGGTGAGTACCACAATATGTACCTCGTCGAGATACGAAGAGAGTGCGATATATTCCCCTGCAGAAGCACTCCCCGGCGTAAAAAGTGAGAGGTCTGTCGTTAACCGCAATATGCGAATCCGTTCGCGTACCGGCGCCTCCGGCAAGACTGCCGTATCCACAGATGCACTTTGCTCGTGTGCGTCAGCGGTGTCCTGTACCTGTTCTGAAAGTATCACATCAAGATGATCGGTGGCACGTTCGGCAGAACTCTTCCACGTGCCATCATCCTTTTCATTTTTTAATCTTCGAAAAAAACCCATATGCTGTGTGCTTACATTATAGCCGTTTTTTACCACCCACACAGGACGTAATAGTTTCCCTCCATGCATCAGCGTACGAAGGCTGTTGTGCGATGAAGCGCGCACTATCGTGCGCCGCACGCACCGCACACTCTCGACGCTTCACTGGATCAGTGATGAGCTCCTCAAGTGCCTGCGTCAAAGCGATGGGATCATCAACGGGGACCACTCTCCCATGTTCTCCATCGTGAAACACTTCACCCACACACCCCACATCCGTCACCACCGCGGGAAGCCCCGCGAGCATCGCCTCGATGATCACTCGCCCCCACCCCTCACGATATGAACAAAGCACAAAGATATCAGCACTCCGCATGTAAGACGCGACATCGTCCGTCCATGGGATAAAAAGTACCTGTGTAGAAACACCCAGAGCATCCACCAGATGCTTTAGAGAATGCTCTTCCGCGCCAGAACCAATGATAACCAACTGGGCCATTTTGTGCACCCGTACCACATCACGAAATGAGTGGATGAGGAGTGAAATATGTTTCTCTTTGACGAGTCGCCCAACCGCAAGAATAATCACTTCCGCATGTGGGTACTGCGACCGCAGATTATGTGCTTCCTTAATCGGCGTACGTGACTGAAACGCCGCTGTCTCTGAAGCAACCGGTAACATAGTGATGTGTGTGGGATCAACCCCATGCAATACCAGATGCTGTTTGACCCGTGCAGAAACCACACGCACACAATCCGCGTGGCGCACCAACCAAACACCAAAGACGTATCGCACTCGATTAAGGATACGCTCAGTCCGCCACCACGACCCACCAAAAAAATCTCCATGCTCTTGCACTTGGAGCGTGATGCCAAAACGAAGTCGTAACAAAAAACCAACCACTCCGGCCTCAAATGGGTCTTGCGTCAACAACACCCAGTCACTCCGAGGTACCAGCGAGGAACTCAACACCGCACTCCCAATGCGGTACGCATCAAAAAGCATCAATATACGCGATCGCGATCTCGTCGGATGCACAAAAAAAGAACCCTCATGTACCCGAACCCGGCCATCTCGCCTATGTGAAAACACAATAAGGTGAAGCGCATCAACCGTGCGTGCGCACGACGCAAGACGCGCGTGCTCACTACTGTGCGTATCAAGCGCTCCGCGTGCGTACCCAATCATAAGCACTGCCGTCATATGCCCAGCATACGTGAAAATACCCGATCGCGCATGGCCCGTCCACTCTGGTCCCACTCATACTGGGCGCGCACCAATCTCTGCGCATTTTCTACCATCTCCACAGTGAGCGTCGTATCCGCGAGCACCCGCAACACCACGCGCGCAATATCTTTTGGGTCTTGTACGTGTACCGCGCGTCCCGTCGGCTTCTTTTCAGGATTCCGCTCCGGATCAAACAGGAAGTCAGCGATACCCCCTTCTTGGGTACCAATGATCGGCGTCCGTGCCGCCATCGCCTCAACAAATGAATTTCCCATCCCTTCGGAAAGTGACGGACGAATAAATATATCTGACGCCTGCAGATACGCTGGCAACTCACGCTGTGCAACAAACCCAAGAAAATGAACCCGTTTAGAAACACCGCTGGCATGTGCCACTGCACGCAGAGATGCCTCCTCTGGTCCACTCCCTATTTGCACAAACACAATGTCCGATGGCAAAAATGCAAGCGCACGAATGACATCCCCAATACCATTCTTTGGCACCATTCGTCCCACATGGACGAGAACCGTATCCTCGGCACCCACTCCCCACTCCGTTCGTATCTGCGCTTTCGTCTCCAGATCACACCGACGTGAAAAATGACTCACATCCACTCCATTCGGAATAATTTCAAGCGACCCTTTAAAACCAACACGACGCGCCCATCCACCTAAAAAAGAAGAAATCGCATGTACTATCGTGGCGCCTCGTATCCCACCCTTGATCAGTGGTAGAAACGGCAGTATGTACCAACGCCGAAACACATGCTCAAATGAATCACCCTCCTCAAGAGTCAGAACATAGGGAATACGCACGCCAAACAAACGTAAACACATAAGAGGTATCGTCATATACACCATCATCGCCCACGCACCATCAAAATGATAGCGTCGGTGTAAGCGCACTGCATGAAACACCGCAAGTGGTATAAACAACATCTTCACGAGATAAAACAACGGATGATGTGTCGCCGCGGTATCCGCTCCTTTTTTCGCAAACCCTATCCGGTGCACCAGCACGTTCCCCACCCGTTCCTCTTTTGGCAACGACGCATCATACCGGTTACAAATGAGATGAAACGTGATCTCATTCGGATCGATCCTATCCGTAATTTCTTTAATAGAAACCTCAGCCCCACCGATGTGCAATGGGTAATACGCCAGTGAAAATATTAGTATTTTTTTCATACCCAGAACACCAATTAATACTAGGGATCCTACGCTACTTTTTCAATGAGCGCTACCGGAGAAAACGATGTGCATACAGTGCACCGAGGCCAACACAGAGCACCCCCCACAAATGCCGACAGCACAACCCATGGTGGTAGTGTCGTATGACCAGAGGCCGCCACTGCCGCAGATTGCGGAACAGGTACCTCCGATGTCGTCGCAACAGAAGTGGTCGTGAGCGTCGTCGTGGCCGTGCGCTCTGTGGTAGACGCCGTGGAAGACGCTTCAACCGCCATCTCTGACATCTCTGGCGAAGAAGAAGCTACCATAAGCATGTGTTCATCGGATTCTTCCCTTTCTACCACTATCGGTGGATACTCCGCGAGTAGTTTTCCAAAACGATCTCGAGCTACCGCAGTAGACCACTCCGACGAAAAACCAGTCTCCACCCGAGGAAACACAAGCGACCCTTCAGCGACCATATACGTATACTCAGGAATAGTCATAGTGTGAACACCATCAGAAAGCACCACCCCAGAAATATCAACCTCATGCGTAGTCGCATTGGACAAGGAGATGTCGCCCGCATCAGTACGCCCAAGCACGACACCAACCGATACAATCGTAATATCCGACCGCACCACAATATCGTGTCCCTGACGATATACCGCACTCATCACCACATACTCTCCGGCATGTGTATAGGTATGTAGCGGGGTGCGCCCCGACCCCGTGTTGCCATCACCAAAATTCCATCGATAGCGGAGTGTCCCAACCTCTGCTTCCTTCAGTCCGCTTGGCGTCGCGGTGAAGAGTACCGGCTGACCGACCGTTGCCCGTTTCTGATGATTCAACACAATCTTGAGCGGATCATCCGCAAAAAGACGCGCCCGCGCAACTGAAGTACTTTTTTGCTGATTTGCCTGAGATGTATCTGTCTTGTCTGATGTCGGTGGTGGTGGCGGCGGCGTGGGTGATGGTGGTGG
>CAZTKT010000024.1:0-12208 GCA_964614265.1 uncultured Candidatus Saccharibacteria bacterium
CGGAAAGACAGACGATATAAACTGATCTGCGAACTACTCAAAGGGAGCTGAATAGCACCCGAAATGTTTCTATTGACCGTGATCTATTTGCTCCATATCAGGGAAAGCAAAAATTGTTATAGAGGACTACACGAGTGAATTACTGGAGGGCGAAGTGTTTGATGGTACGAAGCTCGTAAAAGTGATCAGTCAAACACCTCCAATGGTGGAGAAGTGCAAGAAGTAAATGCAGTAACTGTCGGTATCACACCTTTGAAACTCGTTCTGTATACTCGTCGGTCTCGGTGTTTACGCGAATGATGTCACCGGGGTTGATAAACATGGGAACGAGAATCCGGGCACCGGTTTCGAGCGTCACTTCTTTTTGGGCACCTTGCGCTGTATTGCCTTTGACCGCAGGGTCTGCTTCAGTGACTTCAAGCTCGACTTTGATCGGCATCGTGATACCGATGATTTCGTCATCGTAGATCAGCGCGTCGACTTCGCTTTTGGGTTTTAGGTAGCGGGCAGAGGACGGTACCACGTCTCCCGAAAGTGCAAAACGTTTGGAGGGATCTACGAGCGCAGAGAAAAAATACTCTCCGCGGTTTTCATAAATAAACGTGATAATTCGGGTTGACGTGTCGGCCTCTTTTACGGTCTCATTTTGGTGGAATGTTTGCTCGATCACTTTGCCAGATTTCAGTCCCTTGAGCTTCGTCTGATTGACAGGCTTTCGTTGTTGTTTGCGAAAGACGTGTGCCGAGAGTACGACACACGGCTCGTCATTATGGATGATGACTTTTTTTGGAAGTATTTCGTTGTATGAGAGGACTGCCATAGAAAATTTTTGGTGTTAACCCCGCAAAACAAATTTTTGGAAAGCAACCCCCACGGCCACAGCCCTTTCTCAAAAATTGTTTTGCGGGGTTCTGAGTATTACTTTTTAAGCTCGACGCGGATCTCTGCAAGCAACTGCTCGCCAATCTTTTTGTTCTCACGAAGGAAGGTGCGGGCGGCATCGTATCCACGACCGAGCTTATGCTCGCCGTAGCTATACGAGGCACCTGATTTTGCGATAACGCTGAACTTTTCGCCGAGTGCGAGGAGCTCTCCTTCACGGCTGATACCTTCATTATAAATAAGATCAAATTCAGTGCTCCGGAACGGAGCCGCAACTTTGTTCTTAACCACTTTGACTCGATGTCGTCCACCGACCACTTCGTCCCCTTTCTTTATTTGTGCAATACGACGGATATCAAGGCGTACTGACGTGTAGAACTTCAACGCTTTACCGCCGGGCGTTGTCTCTGGATTCCCGAACATGACACCGATTTGCATGCGGATCTGATTTATAAAAATAACCGTCGTTTTCGTCTTAGAGACGATCGCTGTCAGTTTTCTGAGTGCTTGCGACATCAGTCGCGCCTGCTTACCCACGTGGTGCGCACCCATCTCTCCCTCGATCTCGTCCTTTGGTGTGAGTGCGGCAACCGAATCAATCACGACCACATCTATCTTGCCAGAGCGCACAAGTGACTCGACGATCTCAAGCGCTTGTTCGCCGGTATCTGGTTGGGAGATCAACAACTCCTCAATCCGCACGCCAATCTTTTTTGCATACTCTGGGTCGAGCGCATGTTCGGCGTCAATAAATGCGGCAATACCACCACCACGTTGTGCCTCGGCAATAACGTGGAGTGAGAGCGTTGTCTTGCCGGATGATTCAGGACCAAAAATTTCTACCACCCGACCGCGGGGGAGTCCGCCGATACCGAGCGCATCATCAAGTCCGATAGATCCGGTAGGAATTGCGTCGACGTCCACTTTCTGCTGGTCGCCGAGCATCATCATTGCCTCATCACCAAATTTCGTTTTAATATTCTTGAGTGTTTCGGCAATATCAGCAATACTCTTGCCTGTCCGTGGTACCACATCCTCACTCCCGGGGATTTTTATCGTGTCGGTCTCTCCGTGTTTCTTTTTTGGTGCCATATGTATTAGGTAGTCAGTTACTAAATAGTCTGCGCTTTTTGTGTGTATGCGGGGGTATATACGAATTGTTTGGTCAGGGTCTTTTCTCGTCCATATCGATCACGTGCCCGTAGTGTCATTATAGTATATCCATATTCAAGCACCAATTGCTCATGAAAGGCACCACTGTCATCGGTAAAGATAGGGCGGTTATCAAGCGTGAGCGACACGATATTTCCTGCTGTGCCAGAGAGGGTGATGGCTCGTGTGGTAGCGAGTGACGGGGTATCTGTGTCTAGGGTGAGAGATGGCCCGGTAATAAGGAGGCGTGCCTGAAACACGATGTACCACAAGAGGAGGGTTGAAATCACGAGGATCAATACAAACCGCAACATACCGCCGAGCGTAAACTGGGGCACTGAAAGGGGATCATTATTGCTCATGGTGCTCATCAGTGGCGCCACCGGAGGGGTGTCCCGAAAGTATCTCTCGTGGCCGACCGCCGTCCTGGGATCCGATTACGCCTCGTTCTTCAAGAATGTCGATCAGTCGAGCGGCACGGGAGTACCCAATGCGAAGTCGCCGTTGGAGATATGAGGTCGATGCTTTTCCAGCTTCAATGACGATTTCTTTTGCCTCGTCATAGAGCTCGTCATCCTCATCCTCGTTGAGTGTCGCCTCGAAGAAGGCGTCGCCATCTCCGCTGTGACCGGAGCCGGTGAGATCAATAGCATCGAGCTCTTGTGCGTCGTGTTGTTTTCGCAGATAGTCAGTCACTTTCTTAACCTCTCCTTCAGAGAGGAAGGCAGACTGGACGCGCGTTGGTTTCGACATATCACCCGAGAGAAAGAGCATGTCGCCAGCACCCAGCAATTTTTCCGCTCCCACCTGATCAAGAATCGTACGCGAGTCAATCTGTGACGCCACTTGGAGCGCGAGACGGGCAGGTATATTTGCTTTAATCAGCCCAGTGATCACATTGACCGAGGGTCGTTGGGTCGAAAGGATCAAGTGTATTCCCACTGCACGACTCATCTGTGCGAGGCGTACCACAGAGGCCTCAAGTTCTCGCGGGTATGCTTGCATGATGTCCGCAAGCTCATCGATGATGATAACGATGTATGGCAGTGGCTCAGGCATCTCAGCCTCTTCGACAGATTTCTTTCCGTCTCGGGCAGGGAAGTAGACACTGTCATGGTATGAGGCGATGTCACGCACCTTCTCTCCCTGGAGGATGTCATAGCGGCGCTCCATTTCCTTTGCTGCCCACTTCAGCGCAAGGATGGTTTTTTTCGCATCAGTGATCACTGGTGTGAGAAGGTGGGGAATACCATTGTAGAGGGTGAGTTCCACCCGCTTTGGATCAACCATGATGAAGCGAAGTTGCTCTGGTGAATTACGGAACAAGAGTGAGGTGACCAGAGAATGAATAGTCACTGATTTGCCAGAGCCAGTAGTACCGGCGATCAGGAGATGTGGCATCCGTGCAATATTTGCAAAGTTTGGACTGCCTGCGATGTCTTTTCCGAGCGCAATCAACAGAGGTTTTGGAGAATCCGTATATTCCGGAGAGGCAAGGAGGGAGGCAAGACCAACCATTGATTTGGTTGTATTTGGCACCTCGATGCCCACGAGTGATTTTCCTGGTATTGGTGCTTCAATACGGACGGGGTGGGCCGCAAGCGCAAGTTCGAGATTATTCTGTAGCCCTACGATTTTTGAGATACGAACCCCTTCTGCGGGCTTTAATGCGTATCGAGTGACTGATGGTCCGATAGACACCTCATCCATCTCGACTTCAATACCAAAGTTTTGTAGCGTTCGTTTAATGATATTCGCATTCGCCTTTACATCACCCACACGTGCGATTCCGGTATCTTTCTGCAGTAGGGAGAGCGGTGGCGGTGCATATGGTCCATAGAAGTTTGACACAGTAAAACTACCCCCGCTTTGTTCGTTGCGGTCTTTGTGGGAGGTTTCTGATGGCGATGTATGTGCGCTTTTGCTCACCGTATCTTCTGCTACTGGTGTGTTTTCAGATGTCCCGTCAGCAGGTTCGTTCGAACCACCAATAACAGTGAGCGCCTCTGGTATACGTTCTTTCCGACGAAATCGTGGAAACGCAATACCAACATTAAATGTCAGGAGGATCCCAATGACGAGAGATGCCGAGAGGAACGTACTTGTCGCAACAGTGCCAAGGAGGAGAGAAAGTGGTTTGCTAAACGCCACTCCGCCAATACCACCAATCTCTCGATCGTAGAGTGCTAACAACCCGAGGAGTGAAAAAAAGAACACCGCCACCCCAATTATCTTTGATAGGCTCGCACGCTCGTCGTCGCGGGGACGCAACAGTACGTATACGTACAGCGCACAAATCACCGGAGCGAGATACGCACCCAGACCAAAGAGGTAACTGAGTGCGGTCATGGTCATATCACCTGCAATTCCTGCGTAATGAAAGGAGGATAAGATAAAAAAAATACCAAACACGACAAACACGATCGCGCCGATCGCCTGCCGTGCTTGTGGAGTGACGTCATCAAAGTATGGACGTCGAGTACTTTTTTTGCGTTTAGTTTTCATACCGATACAGCACCAATAGTAGCATGTTCGTTGCCTCGCGTATAAATACTCTTTTGCATAACGACAGACAACACATTTTCAAGAGTGTCACCTACACGGGCATGTCCTTTTGGTGTATGATCGCGTTACAAATGTCTTTTATTATAGGACAGTTATGGACACAAAAGAGACAAAAAAAATCTATAGGTCAGACACGATACTCGTCTCAGACGTGACTTACTATAAGTTTATTTTTAAAAAGACAGAAAAGATTGTTTGTGCTGTCTTTTATATACTGAAACATACTGATAAAAGTCACGATAGTCTCGTCTCAGAGTCTGTCTTAGAGTCAGGTAAGAAGGCGCTTGAATGCGTATTGCGGACACTCTCTTGTCGATGGTATGCCGCATCCGATGAGTTATACCGTCTTCTTGAAGCGCTCATTGCGCTGGCGAGCAACCTCTCTGTAGCGCAAGCAGTTGCGCTCATTCAGGAGGATGTCGCTGATATGCTTATCCTTGAAATTAATGTGACTATCAGAACACTGCGTGAGTACCTCTCATATGAGCAACAAGGGAGTACCGATCTACACACCCTACAGAACGAGTCTGTGTTGCGCTCGACGAAGACGGGCGTTTCCCGTTCGTCCTTTGGGAAAGGAGGACGTGAGGAAGTGTTGCCTCTATCGGATGTAGTTGATGGTAGAGAACGCAGGCTTCCCCACACACGGTCGTCCCATAAAGGACATACTGCTGATCGACAGCATCTCATAAAGGACATATTGTCTCTGTCTTCTCGGTCAACGATAAAGGACATATCGGAGCGCCTTTCGGACGTAAGTGAAAAGACCATACAGCGTGAGCTCCTCTCTATGCTTAGGACGGGGGAGGTTCTAAAGGAAGGGGAACGACGTTGGACACGGTATTTCCTTGCATCGGGCACCTAAGCTGTATAGGACATATCTGAAAAGGACGCACTACCGTATCGGTTGATCTGTCTCTGACACTGCCGACACGTGTACGGGTAGATTTTGTGTGTCGTCGCGCGCATTTGCGTGGGCAATTAAATCATTGTTTAAAGGGTTTTTTATGTAAGAGTGATGCGGGTCGTGCGTCCTCTTACTGAGGAGGTAGCGTTGACGCTAGTCGTTTCTTGCTATATGCTTCTGCCTGGTAATCGTGTTGGTTTTGGCTCATTTCTCTAGAAGGTCTCTAGAAGGGGACCACAAGAAGGAGAAAGGAAAAATGAGCTGTTAGCTATCCACAGCCAGAGCGGGTGGAGTATATGGTAAAAGACGATATACTGTCTGCTGAGTCGTTCGTTGACAATAGAATAGCGTACATGAAACCATACCGCGTGGCCTTTTCCCGTTACGGAGCGTTTACGGTAGATACTCGGTCTCACATTGCAGCTAATCCATCTATTCGTGTCGATTCTGAATAGATGGAATTAGTGGGGTAGCGACGAGGACATCGCGAAAGCGATGTCCTCGTCGCTAATATGAATTAATTCGTATTGCTTTGGTCTATGCGAGGGGAGCATCATAAATACATGATTTATTGTGTCCTCGCAGGGTCAGGGAAAACTTCGCTTATTAGTATCCGTTATTAGTAAATTTTAGTAGTAAGTATTCCTAAATGCCCAACACCGAAAGGTGTGGGCAAAAAATTGTTATGACTATTACAAACAACGCTGTAGCAAAGCTCACTGTAGCTTTTGTCGCAGCAGCAATGCTCTTCTCGCTTGCATTTGCACCAATTGCAAAGGCGGCAACACCAGAAGAGCTTCAAAAGCGGATTGAAGAGTTGTTGAAGCAGATTGAAGGTCTCAAAGGTTCTACAACAACTACAATGTCAGCATACACATTCACTCGTGACCTCACCATGGGGTCAACGGGCGAGGATGTGAAGCAGTTGCAGATGTTTCTTAATAGCAAGGGCTACACGGTAGCCGCATCAGGACCTGGGTCAGTCGGTATGGAGTCAATGTACTTCGGTGGATTGACGAAGGCCGCACTGATGAGGTACCAAGCCGCAAAGAGCATCGCTCCTGCGGTAGGGTACTTTGGTCCGCTGACACGTGCAGCAGTCAATGCTGACATGCCAACACCAAATGGTGGCGGTGATGACGATGGTGATGACGATGGTGATGACGATGGTGATGACGATGGTGATGACGGCGGCGATCTTGAAGGAGGCGCCGGCTCTATCGACAGCTTCACTGAAATTTCCAGCCTCTCAAGCGAAGAGGTGGGAGAAGATGAGGAAGATGTCAAGGTCGCTGGTCTTGAAGTTGAAGTTGATGACGGTTCGGACATCGAATTTACCGCAGTCCGCCTCGACTTCTCCACACAGCCAGGAAATGATGATCTTGGTGACTTTATCACCGAGGTTTCCATCTGGCTTGACGGCGAAGAACTCGCCCGCGTTGACGCGGATGAATTCAACGACGACAACGATTGGACGAAGACCGTATCGCTTGACGATGGCGGCATCATTCGCGCCGGGGAGACGGGTGATCTTGAGGTCGCTGTCTCTGGGGTAAGCAACATTGATACCAATGATGCGGGGGATGACTGGGGTCTCGACTTCGTTAACGTCCGCTTTGAGGACGCTGATGGGGCATCGATCACGGAAACCACTGACACGGATGTGTTCACTTGGGATGTCCAGACCTTCGCTGACGCAGCGGATCTCGAACTCAAGGTGAACCTTTCCGATCATTCCCCGGATGCGCGGGTTGTTGACATTGATGACGATGATGACACTGACGACATCACGCTCATGACCTTCACGCTTGAAGCGGAAGGTGGTGACATTGAGATTAAGGACATGCCAGTCAACTTCGCTACCTCAACGAGTAACACTGCGGCAAATGCCAATCAGACTCTTGCGGAAGTCGCAGGTACGGTGTACCTGGTGATTGACGGCGAAGAGTACTCGGAGGCCACTTCAGGCGCAGTGCAGGGTAGCGCAGGCGCGACGGTCACCTTCGATGACATCGACTACGTCGTCGAGGAAGGCGATGAGGTAGAAGTGATCGTAAAGGCAGACATCAATGACACTGAAGCCAACATCTTTACGGACGGCGACGGGCTTACCGTAAACATAACGTCTTCTAACGTCGCATCTATTGATGCAGAAGACGAGACCGGTGAAGATCTCACTGATGGGGACAAGACCGGCACTGCTCTCGGAGACGCGCAGGCGTTCTACGACAAAGGCATTATTGTCACGTTCGTGTCGGCTACAGAGTCCGTCTCTGCTATTGATGCAGCGGACAACGATACGGGAACGTTTGTGATCAAGGTCAATGTTAAGGCCTTTGACGGCACGATGTATGTCGCGTCTTCAACACAGGCAACGACTGACATGACGCCGAACGGCTCAACCATACTTGAGAACCTCTTCGTGCTCCAGCAGAGCACGACTGCAACAGTGACGCTTCTCTCGGATGCAGTTGCTTTCTCAACCAGCGGGGGTGCTGCGCTCACTTCGAGCATCGGTAACATTGAGCTTGCTGATGGTGAGTCAACTGATCTGACGTACACGGTTACCCGTACGAACACCGGTGGTCCAGACAACAACGGTCTCTTCCGTATGTTGCTTGCTGCAATCGGCTGGGACACGGCTGACGAGTACGGAACGTACAACATCTATACCTTCGATCTTGAGGACTACAAGACGGGTTACGTTAGCCTCGACTAGCCTTAGGTTAGTTCAACGCTCGGAATCTCTTGTATCCTAGAGTTCTAGGATAGAGAACCCAAAAACCATCCCGCAAGGGATGGTTTTTTGGTTTTTTTGTTGATAGGATATGGTCATGAAAGCTACATGGATGGGAGTATGCATCTCCAGCATGTTCGCCGTTCTCCCATTCCTCATTTGGATCTGGTTTTTCTATGGGTCGGTGAACGCTAAGTTTTTTCTTGTTATAGGAATCGTAGATGTGTTGATGCTCTGCGCGGCGTATGCCTATTGGAACGGTAAATGCCTGCCGTCTGTTAAGAATCGGTTTCTGCTCTATGCACTCGGACTTGCTCTGTGTCTCGAATACGTCGTCGCGTTTGTCGGATTTTATCCGGAGTTCTCTCTTTGGTCCGATATCTTGCGTTCCACCGGCCTGATCTTTCTTACACACCTTGCAGTGCTTGCAGTGCTTGCAGGGGAATTTTTGAACGAAGCGGACTGGTCTCTCACACGTCGCACGGTGGCCATAACGGGCGGGATTTTCGGCGCTCTCTCCCTCATCGGGATCGAAGGGTTGGGGTACACGGGGCGTTTTCTCTGGGCAAATCTTGGTATCAATGGTTTTACATTCGGCAATAGTACATTTGCCGGAGCCTATCTTTTACTGGCACTTATCGTCGCGCTCGCTGAGATCGTACACCTTCAAAAGGGCGAGCAGGGAAGGAGAAAGGTGCTTATTGCTTCCGTTGTACTCATCGTATTCTCGCCTGCGCTTCTCAATGTCGGGATTCTGTGGGGCAGGACAGCGCTGATGGAGGTGGTTGCCAACCCGGTGCTCATTCTCGGTAGTGCGCGTGCGTCAAGCGCCACAATGCTCGGCCTCCTCGTGTTCCACTTTGGTTTATGGGTGATCACGAAGTATCTACGCACTGGCGCGGCACGCGCGAAGGCGGTATGGAGCACGCTTTGGCTCATCGGCATTGGTGTGGGTATTGCGCTCCTTTTTACTTCCGGGTCGTCTGTGCAGGAACGGTATGCCGAGGCGTCCAGCGCCGCGCGGCTCTACGTCTGGAATGCCGCGTGGCAGGCATTTCTCGATCGCCCTATCTTTGGATGGGGACAGGAAAACTTTAATGCCGGATTTGAAGCGCACATTGACGCGCGTCTCTTTCTTGCGGAAAACTTCGCGCAGCCATGGTTTGACCGGGCACACAACATCTTCCTCGACATACTTGTGACACGGGGCGTTGTTGGCAGTACGGCGATTATACTGCTGGTGCTCGCATCTCTTTTTGTTATTCGTCATGCGCGCAAAAAAGAAATATTAGGGGAATGGGAAAGCATGCTTCTTTACGCTCTGGTACCCGCACATGTGTTGCAAATGCAAACTGGGTTCGACACGGTTGGTAGCTATATGCTCCTTGCACTTTTTCTTGGCTACGCGCTTCATCTTGAAAAAATAACGCATGCCGTTTCTCCTGTCGGATCGAAACAGGCAGCACGCGTATTTGCTGTCATGCTTTTGGTAGTGGCATTCTTTTCCCTTAAATTCGTATGGCTCGACGAGTACAGCCGACAGAGCGCGCTTCTGTATGCTATGAATACAAAAGACGAGACGTCGCAAATCGCCGCCCTGCGCCTCTCGATTGAGCGTAGCTCAAACTTTGAGGCGCTTCGGTTGGGGACGTCTGCGCTTATCAAAGGCGGACTTGCACAGGTCGCAAAAAACAACGACCAAAAGGTACAAAAGCTCGTACTCGCACGCCTTGCTATTTATGAAGAGGGATATCAGCGGTACCTCGTGGCGGCTCCAGGGTATTACCGCGCTCGCGTCAATTACGTATATCTCCTTTTGGTAAAGACGGCACTTGGAGAGAATCGACTCAAAGAAGCACAGGCCATCATTCAAGATTCTTATCAGTTTTCGCCAGGGAATCCCATAACATATGTCCTTGATTCGCTCACTATGTTGTACCAAGGAGATCTCGCAGGCGCTACAGCAAAAATTGAGGAGGGGGTTGCGCTTAATCCCGACGTCGACTTCATCAAACAGGTACAGAAATATATCGAAGAACAAGGGAAACAATTCCCGAACCTCTCGCTGTTGAAGCTCGAGAATCTTTGAGGTATTCTAGTCTGTATGAGTATCGCTACTAGGGTACTGGTCGCTGTCGGAGCAGTAGCGCTTATTGCGGCAGCTGTATACGTTGTATTTTTTCAGTCTTCCGCCACACCCTTCGGTGATTCGCCGTTTCCGGACACAACAGCTGCACCTGTCGCAACCACGAATATAACGGAAGAGAAGTCTCTTCCTCCGGAGCCGGTATTCGTGCTTCCCGACGGAGCGACTGTTATTGATGACTACGCGTTTTCTTTTGGGGGTCAAGTGCATTTCCGCTCGGTGACGAGTACGTCATCGCTACCGATCCCGGATTCAGACGCACGCACTTTCAAACGAATTGCAGACTTCATGGCGTATCCGGGAGAGCTGATTCAACAGGATTGTGGAGCATCCGGGATGTATACATATTATACTGATGCACGTCGGGTGTACTTGTATCAGTTGTGGCGCGCGCCGAAGTTTCGTGCGAGCCAAATAGAGGTACTTGCTGATGTTGCGCCGAAGGATTTCAGTATTGAGGACACTACTCATGCTCGAGCGAAAAGCCGGCGCATGACGATAGAGTATAGAGTGGCGACTTCGACCTGTTCCTATGTACTGACATTCGCAGAGGTATAGTGTGTGTGTCATATATCCCTATCTTCGATGGTCATATGAAACTCTTCAATAAAAGTTTTTTTAAGTTTGTATTTGGGTTTCTGGCCATTGTGTCCGTGACCCTTATCATGATTGTGGTGGTGGGCTCTCTTTTCCTGTGAGTGATCGGTGCCTCTGTGAAAATTCGGCTTAATGGAAAAATAATCAGGCTGACCCATCCTCTCCTCTCAGCAATTCACTAATGAGTCGGTAGCGATTTTCTTTTGAAAGACCGCGATGATCGCCAAGTTTGCTTTTCAGTTGCGAGAAGAAACCATCGAGCGAATTAGTGGTATTTGGAATATTGAGCTCCAGATATTTTTGATACGTGAAGAGCAACCGTAGATTCCCTTCAAGTGAGCGATATGCGCCTCGCACATTCTTGTGCGTATAGTACCAATGCTTCGTACCCACGACGAGTGTCTTTTCTAAAATGATGGTTTTCCACCGTGCATGCCAAGTGGCAAGAGACGCAGTGAACTCTTTCTCTGTGGACTTGGCCAGTGTGAGCGCGATAGCGCGCAATGCTTTCCCGGCATCTGTCTTCGGTCTGCGGGTGAGATATTTCGTCACTGTCTTCATCTGGTGGAACTGGCAGATCTGCACGGGGATGTCTCTAAATACCGTTGCCAGACCTCGTCTGCCGTCAACCACTGCTGCGGTGAACACCCATCCCTGCTCCTCAAGTATTTTTCTCCCATACTGATAGTGTTCCATCTTCTCGCTCCCGACTTCGTTCCACCAGAGATTTGTCTTGAGAGACGGCGAGCGAAATACACAAACGCCATATGACCGTCCCCAGAAAGTGGTGTCGGGGATGATGACCGTTCTTTGCGGCGTGACGACAGGCTGTGCGGAAGTTATATATTGAAATTGATTCCGCACCCAGCGGCCGCTTTTCCCGTATCTCTTGCCGAGCCGTTCAGCGCCTTGTCTGCCCCATGCGTACTCATTCCAGAGGATCTGTCGCTCTCGTGTCTTTCTGCGCGGTGACTGAAAAGACGCTCCGCAAGCTATGTAGCGATACCACTGAATCCCTCTCGGAGCACCGTTCTTTTTGGTGTCTGCTGATCCACATTTTGTGCAGTGCCTATGGTTTTTTTAGCATGCATACTATCTTTTATGAAATTAGGGTCTTGATAGAGCCGTACTATATCAAAAATAGCCTGATTATTTTTCCATTAACTCGAAAATTCCCCTTTGAAATGCAACTGTCGTAACATACGACAGTATGCAAAAACGC
>CAZTKT010000025.1:0-11504 GCA_964614265.1 uncultured Candidatus Saccharibacteria bacterium
TGAGGAGGTGCTCAGAGGAAAGGAAGAATAGCCTCCCGAAAAGGGTATTAGACCAAAAATGTTCATGCGTCCGATCAATCTAAAAGGCAGTGGTCAACGCTTCTTAAGAAGCGAGGCCAACCAGCCTGTGAGTTATATTTGTTACTGCGTTCAAAGTACACGTTTGAACCGTGGATAGCGGCCTATATAAAGATAAAGGGTGTTCACAATAAAAAAGAATATCATGTGTATGCAGTAGTAGAGGATAACAAATCAATAAGCCATACAGGTAAACCTCTCCAACGAAAAGGTGGTCAATTATTACCGACGTTCTATCCTGGAAGAAAAGTGACCACTAAAGAGCTCAATGCATTCCTAGCGAATCGGTTTCCTTCTGGAGTGTCGTTTATACGGGCAAGTTATGTGCAGTTTGAGAACCACTTCAAGTTTCGATTTTTGGAGCAAATTAAAATCCCAAAACAAAAGAAGAGTTAATTCGTACCATGAAAATCCTCTTCGGTAACGATCCATGTAGGGTCTTCATTCAATATGCTATACTTGCCAAGTATGGATATCACTAAAGCACCAAAACAATTTCTTGATAATGTCACCGGTGGATTCACCGAGGAAGCATTTGCCCTTGCAATGCTTTCAGGCGAGCATGCGGTCGTGTACGCACTTACCCCACAACACACAAAACGTTTTTCTCAATGGCTTTCCTACCAAATTGAGCAGTATGAAAAAACAAACGGGAAGATTGTCGCGGAATGGGTTCCTGGAATGAAAAGCCCCATTCAGTCTACTGATCTGTCACTGCCACGTAAGGATGAAGACAACAGTGCTTCGTAAGGTGGAGCTGCGACGTACCTGTGGGAAGATAGAGGGGTAGAACAGGGGGGGGGTTGGTGTAGAAAGGAGAATCCCCGTACTGTGCGAAGCACAGTACGGGGATTCTTTGGTTTGGTTATTATGCGCGTGCGATATTCGTTGCCGCAGGACCCTTGGGACCATTGGTCAATTCGAATGTCACCGCATCACCCTCGTGTAGTTCGTCGAAAGAAATTCCATTCAGTTCATTTGCATGAAAGAAGATATCTTTGTCGCCGTTCTCTGGTGTGATGAACCCGAAACCACGATCGGTTACTCGAGCAATTGTGCCTTTCATCATGTGTTTGGCTTATCTCTACTTTGCTAATACAAAACTTCTTCTCCACAAGGCCGACCGTCTCTCTGGGTAAGTGTTTTGGTGCCACCATCTAAACACAGTTCCTAATAAAGCACAAGGGGTGTCGAACAGGGGGTGTTGATAGCAAATCGTTCAGTCCAAAGAGGACTGAACGATTTGCTACATATACGGCTTATACAATAGGTTTTATATCAATATCTGTGCGTTGCTAGCCTTATAAAGACCATCGACGATCGTGGTAAGTGCCTCCTGTGTCTTCTGTTGTTCAAGGTGTGCTTGAATCTGCCCCTTGATGTCGTCAAATTTCAGTTCAGGATTTTGTTTTGCTACCTGTGCATCATAGAATACTTTTATTTCTTCGGGTGTCACTGCCACATTATGTTCGGTGGCGACTTTCGCGCTGTATTGATTAACGATGAGCTGTTTGCCGATATTTTTACGCAATGTTTCTTGATCAAGTGACGCAGAGATAAGTGCCGCCTCAAACGCCGCGGTATCCTTATACTGTCCAGTGATCTTTGTAAGCTCTGCGTTGATAGCGGCATCGTCAGCGGTAAAGCCTTGGCGCTGTGCTTCACTGAAGAGTAGGTTGTCATGGATCATCTGAGTGAGCACGAGGCGTTCGAAGGATACACGCGCCTCCGTGTCGCTTACCTCAGGTACTTTTACCTGAGGGTTACTACCCAGTGTTTTTATCTGTGCATCTAACTCCGTTCGGGTAATGTTTGTCTCCCCATTATTAAATGTCGCTACAACGGTGCTTGCTTGTGAGGCAGGGGGGCGTTTCAGTAATGCAAACGGGCTGTGCCCACCTTTTACAGACCAAATTAAACCTCCTGCGCCCACAAGACCAATAACTACAAGACCAATGATATATTTGTTTTTCATAAGACCAGCTGATTATCGCATACAACGGGGTAGATAAACAAGAGGGTGGGCTGTAGACAAGAAATGGCATATATATAAGTGCTCCCAAGGATGGCGGTTGACCTGTGCGTAACCACCTTTTGTATCAGAAATCATCTTGTATACTACACGTATATGGGTTCTTCCTATACACTCATGGATGTTCCATCGATCGTCGGTGCACCTGATAAGCACTACGTGATACACATGCGGGACTTGCCACCGAGTGAGAAACCGCGGGAGCGGTTGCACACTCTTGGTCCCACCGCTCTCTCACCGGTTGAGTTACTTTCGGTCATATTGGGTGTTGGTACTCGGAAAGAGGGTTTACTCTCGATGACCGCACGGATCGTTCGCGAGTATGGCGAACGAAACGTGTTTTCCCAAACAGATGTGGCGGCTCTTGCTGTCGATCTTTCTATTCCAGAGGGAAAGGCAGCGAAGATTGTGGCGGTGGGGGAGTTGGGGCGACGTTTTTTTGCGCGAGAACAAAATGGGGCTGCGATCTTGCGCCGTGCGCACGATGCTTTTGAGTATGTGACTGATATGCGTGCGCTCCTGAAGGAACACTTACGTGGTCTCTACCTCAACACGCATTATCAAGTTATTCACGATGAAACTATTTCGATGGGGACGGTGGACGCCAATATGGTCCATCCACGAGAGGTATTTCGCCCAGCAATAGCCTGTGCCGCTGTTGCGGTGATCCTGGTACATAATCACCCGTCGGGCGTTCTGACGCCAAGTACAGAAGATATTCTGATTACCAGGCGTGTTCGGGAGGCAGGAAAGTTGCTGGGAATAGAGTTGGTTGATCATGTCATTGTTACCCGTGAGGGCTTTATAAGTATCCCATTTACTTAATACAATATGTTACCTACGTACACGGAAGAATATCGCATCCCATCCCCGTTTTATTATGTTATTCGAGACGCAGAAGACGAACACGCCACACTACTCTTCCATGTGCACACCGGCGATTACTTTAGGGTGTTGGCGACAATCTGTGGTTTTGCGGAAGAGGTTCTTGCGGCACACGCCGATGACCCTGCGACTGTAGCTGTACGCGCAGCGGTACATGGCATGAAAGAAGACCTCCTGTTCCTCCATGATCGATATGAAATTCGAGAAAAAACAGATGCACCGTATCGTCTCTACACTGATGATTGAGGGGGGGGACGTCGTAATGAAAAGATACAGAGGTGTGCGGAGGTGTTATACTTATCACGTTAGTCATAATCAAATTTTTTATGATGTATTACTATGGACAGGAAGGCATGTTTGGTGGCGGGGGTGGCATTTTTTGTGCGCTGGTAGCACTTGTCGTACTGGTAGACTTAATCCTTGTGGGCGTCTGGTTGTGGCAGCATATTTCGCATAAGTAGATTTTTATAGAGAGACCAGCGTGTCTATCACTAAGTAGCTTTTTCTGTTGTTCATTTTTTAAACACGCATAATCACACTAGAGTTGTTATACTCAGAGATGGAACCGTTGATCTTTCACACAAAAAAGAGATAGAGGGAGGGTTGTATGGCAACGGTAGATGCTCAATATGCTGAGTTGCAAAAGCAGTTTGAAGAGGAAGGGTTGTTTGAACCACGTCCCTGGTTCTATGTTCGTCAGAGTGTGATTGTATTGGCCTTACTTGCAGGAAGCGTTTTGTTCCTGCAATCGTACACAGGATTCTGGGGTCAGATGGTAAACGCCATGTTCTTGGCAGTACCGTTTGTCCTTGCCGGATATCTTATGCACGATACTGTGCATAACCAAATCCTTGTCTCAGGTTGGGTATTCCCCGTGTTCAATTTCTTGTTTGGGTGGAGTTGTACATGGTGGGAGCATAAGCACAATTTGTTGCACCATTGTGCTCCAAATCACGAAAGCGATCCGGATTTCCAGGTCAAGTACTTTGCTTTTAACCCAGCACAAGCGCACCAGAAACAGGGTGTATATCGTTTGACGACGCAGTATCAGCACCTACTCTTTTTCCCCTTACTCTGTGGAGAATTACTCAATTTACGTCTCTCTGCCATGTCCTGGTTGTGGGCAGAGGGTACTGCTTTGGCAAAGAGGGATCTGCTCATATTTGTGGGACATCATGTTGCATGTCTGGCATTTTTGAGTTTGTTTTTGCCGTGGTGGCAAGTGCCACTCTTTGCATTGGTGCACACAGGTACCGTTGGTTTTTGTCTGGGGATGGCTTTTTCGGTGAATCACATTGGAATGTCGTCAGGAGGGGGGCAACAATCAAAATTCTTGGAACAAATTGTCACTGCCCGGAATGTCAGTGGAGGATGGTTCGTCAGCTTCATTTTTGGAGGTCTAAACTTTCAAATTGAGCATCATATCTTCCCGAATATGCCGCGACCTAGCCTGACAAGAGTGGCACCAGTTATCGAAGCATTTTGTCTGAAGAATGGTATCCCATATCATTCTGTCAGCCTAAGGCGCGCATACGTTGAATTGTGGCGCCATTTGAAGAACACGGCGCAGTATGCTCGAGAAAATGAGGTCACAGCAGTAGCGTAGGTTCGCCCCCATGGTGTGTTTCTAGCATGGCATGGGATTATCCAGCACCACAACATCACAACGGCGACACTCTTCGATAGGGTGTTGCCGTTTTTTTTATGTATGCGACATACGTAGCATTTTTTGTTATTCCCACTGTATGGGTGATACTCCTTTGTATGGAGACATGCTTGAAAAATGACCAGTTCCTTGGGAGAGTTTTTGTACTAAAGTGAATTTCTATACCAACACAAAGTCGAGTTGGCGTTCTTGGAGGTCAGCACTGGTGAGTTTGATTTTTACTTCGTCGCCGAGTTGGTAGCTCTTTCCAGTGCGATCGCCTTTGATACGGTAATTTTTTGGATCGTACGAAAAATAATCACTCTTGATACTTGCCATTTTTACCATACCCTCTGCTTTGCTATTTTTCTCTTCTACATAAATGCCCCATTCGGTGACGCCGGTCACAATACCATCAAATTCTTGTCCGATCTTTGGTGTCATATACTCTACTTGCTTGAATTTGATTGAATCACGTTCGGCACTTACCGCATGCATTTCTCGCTCTGACGATTGGATGGAGAGACGTTCGTAGTGTGCCCGCTCAGTCTGTGGAATAGATACGTTATCGAGGTGTTTTCGTAACAGACGATGCACCATGAGGTCCGGATAGCGACGGATAGGTGATGTAAAGTGCGTATAAAACTTAAACGCGAGACCAAAGTGTCCGATGTTCTTGGTTGTGTATACGGCCTTTGCCATTGAGCGAATGGTCGCAGTTTTTATCAGGTTCTCTTCCGGTTTTCCTTCTATTTCTTTGAGGAGTGCATTGATGTCTGTTGCTTCGACAATACCCCCTTGTGAACGAAACTCATACCCGAGAGCATGGAGAAAGATTGCAAGATCTTCTATTTTTTCTGGTTTTGGTGCGTCGTGTACACGGTAGACGAAGGCGGCATCTTTTCCACTATTTTTGTGAAGTGTATAAATATATTCGGCGACTTTTCGATTGGCGAGCAACATGAAATCCTCAATCATGAGCATACTCTCGATGCGCTCCTTTATAAAAATATTGATCGGTGCGCCATGTTCGTCGAGTTCAAATTTCACTTCTGGCTGTTCAAATGCGATCGCGCCGTTCTTGTATCGTTCTTTGCGGAGGATGCGTGAAAGGTCCATGAGTGTCGTGAGCTCCCCAGCAAGAGGTCCCTGTTTCTGTTCGATGACTTCTTGTGCCTCTTGATAGGTGAAGCGCTTATTTGAATGAATGATCGTCTGCCCATACCATTCCTCAACGATGGCACCGATGGCAGTGATCTCAAACACAGCAGAGAAGGCAAGTCGATCGATGTCTTGTCGGAGCGAGCAGAGATCATTTGAGAGTATCTCGGGGAGCATGGGAATGACTCGATCGACGAGATAGATAGAGGTCCCACGTTTTTGTGCTTCGAAGTCTATAGGCTCGTCTTCACGAACATAATGTGAAACATCAGCAATATGGATGCCGACCTCATAGTTACCATTGGGGAGTGTGCGAAAGGAGAGTGCATCATCAAAATCTTTTGCATCAGCCGGATCAATGGTGCAGGTGGGTACTGAACGGAAGTCGCGACGTTTTGGATCAGCGAGTGCATCAGCAAAAATCTGTGCCTGTGTATCGTGGAGAGCTTGGGCGGCCTGATCGACCGCAGGGGGGAACCCCGTTACAAATCCGCCACTGCGAATGATTGCCTGCATTTCAGTCTCATGCTCGCCCGCTTTACCAAGAATGTCAGTGATGGTTGCACTAGGATCAACGTTTGGATCATCCCAATGACGGAGTACGACCGCAACCTTCATACCGAGGTGCTCATCGGTCGCATCAGGGAGGATGAAACGTCGTTGGATGTGGCGGTCGTCCAATTGGAGACGACGAGAAATCCCACGCATCTCGACTACCCCAATGTACTCACTCCGCGCACGTTCGAGCACACGTACAACGCGCCCTGTTTGGCGTGCGCTAGCAACTGGTGGGTCAAGAGTAATCTCGACGATATCACTGTCAAACGCGAGACCCACGGCTTCAGGAGGAATGAGGATGTCTTCAGTGTGATCTGGTATCGCAACAAAGCCCGTACCTTTCCCGCGCACGGCGATGACCCCCGTATAGGCATTTTTTTCTTGTTCTTCTATCGGCATACGTGATCCACGAAGTATAACAGACTTCGGTGGATGTGCACGGTTATCTACCTGTGTACGTATGCGATGTGCGTAACGACAGTTGTCTTTTTTGTGTGGGGTGGTATAAGGATCCCAGATTGTACATAAACAAATCGGGCCCATGTCCTAACTCGTGGAGGTAAAGTCATGGACGCAACTCAAGGCGCAACTCAAGTTGACTTTCTGTTACCGCATTTAGGATTTGGTCACCAGCCCTATTTTTATTTTTCGAATGATCAGGCATGGGCAGTCGAGCGTGTGTTGGGGGCACAACAGTCACTAGTAGTTGAGACCATTCGTCCGTCCGATGGCCGTGTGTTTCTTGACATGCTGACGGAGTGGCTTGAGAACCAGGGTCTGTTGGTATGCATGACGGATACCACATGGCAGTCACGAGCGAGTAGAGAGGTGGCGACAACTATACGCACAATGTCCGAGCTTTTGAGGGCGATCTTGCGCACGATTGATGTGGAAGCGTCAAAACGGCTGACAAACCCACTGACACTGGAAATATTTTTCGCTGCTATCGACATGGAATGGTACGTTGAAGTCTCACAGCGTCCACGATTTGTTTTGATCGACGGCATAGATTTGTTGTTAAATAATCTGGCAAAGAGTGAGCTAGAAGTTTGGTGCCTTGGTGTTTTCTTGAGGAGGTGTGCTGCGCAACCAACACCAATACAATTTGTGTGTACGAATACCGGGAGGTTCAGGCCACCGGGTGAGTTGCTCGACACATTGGGTCAGTGGCCAAGACTCGTCTTAGATAGACGAGAAATTCTTAGATAGACGAGAAATACTTGGGCCAGAGGAGTACTGAGTCTGAGAGGGGTGCTGAGTCTGACATGCCCGAGGGTTACAACCCTTGGGCATTTTTTTCTTTTGAAGAACAGATAGTAGATCGTGCTACGCTCCACCTTCTTTCCATTTGCCATTCGGAAGCTCCACTCGTCGGTAGCCACTTTGAGAATCTGCGGACGGGCACAGATGTTTGACCATTTTCCTTTTTTCTGATACTGTCGAGCGACATATGTTGAAAATGCGATTACAGCGGATTGGCCGAAAGAATGCTCCCTCATACCGGGTGCTGGTTGTTGATTCTCATCAGGGCCCCAAAAGTGGAAAATTTGTTGATCTGATCGGTTCCTACGATCCAAAGCATGACAGCATCACCCTTGATGGCGAAAAGGTGCGGGCGTGGATTGCAAAAGGTGTGCAAGTATCGCCAACGGTGCACAATCTCCTCATCTCCCAAAAGATAATTGAGGGAAAGAAAATCAACGTCCTTCCAAAGAAGTCGCCAATCAAAAAGGAAAGTGATACACCAACAGTCGCTCCTGCTCCTGTTGTTACACCTGCAGTTGATGCATCGATAGAGAGCGCACCAGAGAAATCGACAGAGACGGTGATAGAACCAGACATATCGATAGAAGATCCTGTTGTCATAGAAGCACTTCCTGATGTACCTGTAGTAGTTGCAGAAGAAACGCCAGCTGCTGAAGAAGTGTCTGCATAGAGATACGTACTCGTTGATCTCTTTCTTATTAGACATGCATGTATTGACGTGCATGACACCCTCTCTTATCATTGGCTGAAGAGCAGGTATACAGAAATGAAACCGTACCGCTTGAAGGGTTACCGCTTAGCAGATTAGTTCTAACTTTTAACTTATGGAGCTCGATCGTCAATTTCTTGAGTATGTGGTAAAGGCGCTTGTTGATCATCCGGATGATGTAAAGATTAACCGAACGGTCGATGAGATGGGGGTACTATTGACGATGGATGTGCACGCTGACGATATGGGAAAGATTATCGGTCGTTCGGGAAACACGGCAAAGGCCATCCGCACACTTTTGCGTGTGGTAGGAATGAAAAACGAAGCACGGGTAAATCTCAAAATTAATGAACCAGAAAATGGTCGTAGTGCCGTTGCGATGGAAGTTGAACCACCAGCACCAAAGACACTCGACGAGGCAATTGATGATTTGAAGATGTAGTTTTGGACAGAATATAAAAAAGTGGGTTAAACCCCCCAACTCGCTGACGCGAGTCAGGGGGTTTGACTTTGTCAGTACTTCATTCGATACTCTCATATGTTCGGGTGATGTTCTTTTGTACTTCTGTTCTTTAGTATAGGAGGTGGCGTATGAACAATGAACTCACTGCAGAGGCATTTTTGCCCTATGCTCAGTATTTTTTTGAGATGGGGATGGTAGAGATTCCGTTTCCGAAGGTAGAGCGTCTCATCTGGAACGCAACTGTTGGGTTCTGGTATTTTTTAGAATTACCAGAAGAGGACAAAGCGGCGTGTTCCTTCCCTAATAAAGTCGGTTGGCATCGACGGAACGATAGAGAGAGAAAAGAATTTGTCCACGTGACAGAAACGTTACAAATTCTTGCAAATGAGCGCAGGTTGCCACACCTCCAGGCTTTCTGTAGCACGACCATGCCACTCCTTCAACAGTGCAAAGAAGTCCTATTGGTATTCCTGGAAGCAGTGGGTATTCTTGATCCGACTTTGTGTTGGTATCAAAAAGTGTCAGATGAGAGATCAGGGGGTGAACAAGTACTGCGCCTTCTGTACTACCCGCCAACACAGCAGAGGATCCTCGCATACAACCATACGGACACGGGTCTACTGACATTCCACCTGACCGATTCACGTCCGGGTTTACATCTGGAGGGGAGAGAAGGTGTATATCGCCCTCGCCTTGGGCATGTACTTGTCTTTCCTGGAGATCAGGCGGGCAAACTATCGTTTTTGACTCCAGTGAGACATAGTGTTGTTCAGGATCCCGACGATCCTTTGAGCAATCTTGCCCGTATCTCCATGGTCTTTTTTGGTGGCATAGGGAAGGCGCTTATGCAATGACCTCGTTCTATATGGCGGCTCTGTTCGGAGCCGCCTTGGTCTTTTGTGTGGCGTCTGTCAGCGGAGTATACTACGAGAGTATGATGGGCAAAGGAATTGACTGCATAGGAATTTCGGTCGTCACGATGTGTCATGATGGGCACGGCAGATACCTTATGGAATATCGTAGTCCGAATTGTCGCGATGAACAGAACACCTGGAGCCCTGTGGGGAGTGGTGGTGTTGATGTACACGAGTCACTCGAAGATGCAGTACGGCGAGAGGTGATGGAGGAGTGTGGGGCGCATGCAACGGAAATAGCATTCATGGGCTACCGTGAAGTATTTCGAGGCGTGGGTGATAAGCACACACACTGGATCGCATTTGATTTTAAGGCACGTATTGATCCAGTAGAGATTTCTATTACAGAACCAGATAAATGTGTTGAACAAAAATGGTGTTCTATAGCTGAAATTCCTGATCCAAAGCATTCACAGTTCCCTCTCTTCTTACAAAAGTATAAAGATATTTTGTGATATGCATTTCCACGTGGTGACAGTATTTCCAGAGGTATGTAAGGCGTATACCGATGCGTCGATTTTGGGACGTGCACAGAAAATCACGAAGGGAACAGGGACGAAGGTGCGCGGTAGGCAGATCAGTGTTTCATACTACAACCCGCGCGATTTTACAAAAGACACACATCGAAAAGTTGATGATCGCCCCTATGGGGGTGGCCCGGGGATGGTGTTGCAAGCGGAGCCCATTCTTTTAGCGGTGGCAAAAGCGTTGGGAACGTCTGGTAACACAAAAACAACAAAGACGGGCACATCAAAGCGGAAATCAAAAATACTGATCATGTCACCACGAGGGAAGGTGTTTGATCAGACCTACGCAAAAAAACTTGCGCAGTCATACGATGAGATCGTACTGATTGCGGGACGGTACGAAGGGATCGACACGCGGGTAAAAAAGGTCTTGCATGCTGAAGAAGTGTCGGTAGGTCCGTACGTGCTCACGGGCGGAGAGCTTCCCGCGCTCACAATCATGGATGCGGTGGCACGTCATCTGGAGGGGGTGTTGGGAACTGGTGAGTCACTCGAGGAGAAGCGAATCGCAAGTGGAGAGATGTACACTCGTCCTGAAATAGTGCTTTATACAGGTAAAAAATATCGCGTCCCGAAAGTCCTGTTGGGGGGTAATCATAAGGACATTGAAGCATGGCGACGGAAAGACGCGTCGGTGTAGTTTATATATCAGTGCGTGTAGTGATACTATAGAGATCATGATGTACGCGCAGGATCTCATAAGATATATCCGGTGGCATTTTGGTGTGGCAGTAAAAGAAATATATGAGCGTGCGAAAAATCTGAGTTGGTTTTTCTATCATTTTTTCTCCATACCGCTTCTCGCACACACATTGGTGCGACCAATCTATCGAGATACTATCTCTATGAGGCCGGGGACTGGGTTCAGGATAGATCTTTTTTTTCAAAAGATTGTGACGAATACCTTATCTCGCCTGCTTGGTCTTCTGTTACGTGTCATCGTTATCGGCGTTGGGCTCCTCTGTCAGGTGCTAGTATTCTGTGTAGGTATCATAGTGATACTGGGATGGGTGTTGTTGCCTGCAGTGATACCCATGTTGCTCGTGGTGAGTTTGCAGATGATTTTGTAATGTATGACACAGTTTGCTTTTGAAAAAACAACATTTTCGACCGCCCTTCGTCTCCAGAGGAAGAGCAGTCGGCGGTGGCGAAAGGTGCTTGCGATGATGAGTATGGTGGGCGGTGGGTTGGCGCTGACCGCAGTCATATATAGCTGGGTGCAGACACAACTGTCTGGATTGCCCTTTTCCCTGCCCGCCCTCCCAC
>CAZTKT010000026.1:0-11423 GCA_964614265.1 uncultured Candidatus Saccharibacteria bacterium
CCTTTTGCGTTGGAATCAAGAGTCAGTTTGTGCTCATGTTGCGGTGGATAAGACTCCACGTTGCAGAGTGTTACAAAGTTTGCTAGTATATTGGGGACATGAAAACCGTTGTCTCCGGCATCATCGCATTCTTGCCGTACATACAGATCATCCTCTCCGTTTTGCTCGTCACCACAGTACTGTTACAACAGCGTGGTTCGAGTCTCGGTGGCGCATTCGGAGGTGATAATTTTAGTGCGACTTTCCACAAGCGTCGGGGTGCTGAGCTATTTCTGTTTCGTGCCAGTATTGTACTCGGTATTCTGTTTGTCATTTCCGCGTTTGTTGCGCTCGTAGCATAGCTTCCTCTATCACCCGTCTGTCCTGCGACTGCACGCACGAGCTACTACTCTAGTTCTCTCTTTATTCGTAATAGAGTTTCCTCGTTATACACATACGTCGTTATGTTCTCTCGTACATCTACACCAAAACATACAACGCTCGATCGCTTATTCGCGATGATTGAGTCCCTCCGTAGTGGCGACCGCTTTCTTCTTAAAGGAATGGCTGTGGTGTTTATGGCCTCGCTCCTGTGGTTTGTGGTATCCGTCAATGCGGCAACACTCGTACAGATTCCCAATCGTGGTGGCACCTTACGTGAAGGAATCATCGGCACTCCACGATTTGTAAATCCTATCCTTGCCGCTACTACTGCCGACCAGGACCTCACCACACTCATCTATGCGGGACTCATGAAATTAGGTCATGATGGTATCCTCGTGCCTCATATCGCTGAGTCTATTACCGTCTCAGAGGATGGTAGAACCTACGACGTACATTTGCGCGCAGAAGTAACCTTCCACGACCACACACCACTCACGACAGACGATGTTATCTTCACAATCTCACGCATCAAAGATATCACGACAAAAAGTCCTCTGCGTGCAAGCTTCGATGGGGTCACGATGGAACGTATCAACGAACGGGAAATGCGCTTTATTTTGACTGAACCGTACGAACCATTTATGGAAAATCTCACGGTAGGCATCCTACCAAAACATATCTGGGAGCAGGTGAATACTGACGCACTGCCCTTCAGCCAGCATAATGTAGAGCCCATCGGTGCTGGCCCATATATGATTTCAAAAATCACGCGTAACAGTTCTGGAATACCGGAGTCCTATGAGTTAGTGCCATACGCCAATTATTTTGATACGTCACCAAAAATTACAAGTATTTCAGTCTCGTTCTACTCCACTGAAGAGATGCTCGTAGATGCGCTCCAGAAAAAACAAATTGATAGTGCTGGAGGCCTATCTCCACATTCAATTACTACCCTCACACAAGCATCGGTACCATTTACCCTGATGACAACACCGCTTCCACGCACATTTGCACTCTTTTTCAACCAGAATCAAATGCCCCTCTTTCGTGATAACGCAGTTCGTGCCGCGCTTGCAGTGACCGTAGATCGAGAACAACTCGTGAAAGAGGTACTCGATGGATATGGTGTTGCAATTGATTCACCCATTCCACCTGGGTTTGGTATAGATGTCACACAGAAGGAACACCTCGATGGTATTTCCGCGCTCGATCATGCGCGAGAAGTGTTGCGTGATGGCGGATGGAAGATAAACGACGCAACAAAGAAATGGGAAAAGAAGGACGGGGATAAAACACTGACACTTGAGTTTAGTATCTCCACCGCAAACACGGATGTCTTCGGAACAACCGCCAAACTCCTCAAGACACGGTGGGAAGAACTCGGGATACCCGTCACTATAAAACAGTTTGAACAATCAGATCTCGTGCAGACCGTCATCCGTCCACGACAGTATGATGCACTCCTGTTTGGTACCGTGGTTGGACGTGACCTTGACTTCTTTTCTTTTTGGCATTCATCACAACGAAATGATCCTGGACTCAACGTCGCTCTCTATGCTAACGTCACCACTGATACACTCCTTGCGAATATGCGGTCTCACACCACACCAAACGATCGTGCGAATATCTATCAAAAATTCAGTGATGTAATCGCGGAGGAAACGCCCGCAATTTTCCTCTACGTGCCTACGTACACCTATGTCGTCTCACCACTAATTCATAATATTTCTCTCGCTGGCGTCGCACACGGCACTGAGCGCTTCAGCACAGTCAACGAGTGGTACATGGAAACGGACGCAGTATGGCCATTATTTATTCCACATCAATAACATACCGATATGACACCAACACCAAACGAAAACCGCCCTGTTCGATCGCCATCTCGTCGCTACCTGGGAAATGCAACCACTGAGAGACACCCCGGTGGGAGTACACATCCAAGAAGTAGTACTGGAACCGGAAGATCAAAGAGTCCTTCGACGCGCACGCACCACTCACAGGCACGCCGACCGCGATCGATGATGAACCCTCCGCTCCAACACCGCAATACAACTGCGGCACCTGATGCATACGTGCTCCCGCCACTGTTGGATCCAGATACGGTGCGTGTCATTCCTGTCGGCGGTGTAGAAGAAGTAGGAAAAAATATGTTGCTGGTTGAAACCAGTGAGGACATCATCATCTTTGATGCTGGATTTCAGTTTGTCTCAGAAGAAAACGATGCTCCCGGGATCAACTACATCCTCCCAAACACCCAATACCTCGAACAAAATAAAGAAAAGATCAGGGGACTCGTTATCACACACGGTCACCTCGACCACATCGGTGGTATCCCCTTTCTGATGGAGCGCTTGGGTAATCCGCCGATCTTCACTCGTTACCTCACCTCGATTATGATCCTCAAGCGTCAAGAAGAATTCCCCCACCTCCCCAAGGTAGACATGCATATTGTCGAACCATGGCAACGAATTAAACTCGGCAACACATACATCCGACCATTCCCTGTCACGCACTCAATTCCCGACTCGATGGGTATTTCGGTCGAGACAAAATACGGAAACATCGTCATCTCTGGAGACCTAAAGCTTGACCACAATGATGGCGAACCAACTGATGCAGAAAAAGAGGTGTGGGGTACCGTGGGAAAAGACAACAACATCCTCTTTATCGCTGACTCAACAAATGCAGAAAAAACAGGATTCTCCATTCCTGAGATCCGCGTCCACACAAACATTGAAGAAATCATCCGCAGTGTTACTGGACGATTGATCATTGGGACGTTCGCCTCCCAGTTCGCGCGTATGATTCACATCATCTCGATCTGTGAGAAACTTGGAAAGAAGGTGATCACTGAGGGACGAAGTATCAAGACCAATATCGAGATCGCGCAAAAGGCGGGGCTCCTCACCGTACAAAAAGACACCATTATCCCCGTCCAAGAAATAGACAACTACCCTGCCGACCGCATTGTGGTCATCTCCACTGGTGCACAGGGAGAAGAGTTCGCCGCACTCATGCGTATTGCGACCAAACAGCACAAATATATCGTGCTCACTGAGCGCGACACTATCATGCTCTCCTCATCAGTGATTCCAGGAAACGAACTGTCGGTACAAAAACTCAAAGATAATCTCTACCGTCGTGGGGCACAGATCATTCACTACCGTTCAAGCGATGTCCACTCGACCGGTCACGGTAACTCCGGCGAGCTCGTCTGGATGAATCATCAAGTACATCCGCGGTTCTTCATGCCAGCGTACGGCTACCATTCTATGATCCGCTGTCATGCCTACGCAGTCGCTGAAGCAGGCTTTGAAAAACAAAATATCATTCTCGCAGATAATGGTTCGATCGTTGATATTAAAAACGGCACCGAGCTCTTCGTCCACAAAGAGAAGGCCCCAACTGAGATCATGATGGTCGACGGCTTCACCGTTGGTATGCGACAGGAGGTTGTCATTCGCGATCGACAATCCCTCGCACAAGATGGCATGTTTGTGATCATCGCAACCATCAATATAAAGACGGGTGTCTTACACAAGTCACCGGACATTATCTCACGCGGATTCGTCTACCTCCGAGAATCGCAGGCACTGCTCGCCGAAGCACGAACACTCATTAAGCGCACCGTTGAAAAAAGTACACAGCATATGCATCCGCTTGATCTCGATTATGTCAAAGACCAACTCACCGATATCATCACCGGCTTCCTGCTCCAAAAAACAAACAAGACCCCAATGGTCATTCCCGTTTTGATTGGGATTTAGAACAGGTGCCACAACCACCCACTGTTGAATCCCAGTATGTTTCCTCGTATCTCTCTATTTTTTTGACAGGGGGATACACTGACGGTATCATGGGCGTACTCCTGAACATTCGACTCCGTCAGCAATAGATATCTTCGGCGATCATGTCGCAATCGTTTCGCATGTCGGTCTCGGACGCATCCCAGACGATACCTCGTTTACCATGATTATCAACAAAGATATCGCTGACGCCTTCCGCACATGGTTTGATCTCATGTGGACTGTTTCTAAAAAAACGTAGTATGTCCTTACCGAGAACAGCAACACACCACAGACTGGTACGACATCCATCTGTGTTTCGTGCGCTGTATGTCTCGGTACTCTTGTTCTCGTTCCACTGGTCTCTCGTCGCCTACGTCAACTCGACCTATCTCAGTCAATTCGTCTCGACACAAGTCATTGGAGTGCTCTATACACTCGGTGCCATCATCACCATTATCGCATTTTTTCTGACCGCTCGAGTCCTCCGTACACGAGGAAACTACCGACTCGCGTTTGAGCTTGCAGTTACGGAAGGGGTGCTCTTACTCGGGCTCGCGATCGCGCCATCGGTATATATTGCGGTTCCTCTCTTTGTCCTCCATCACGCACTCATTCCGCTCATCCTCTTTACTATCGACATATTCACTGAAGGGCACATTGGAGCGAAGGAAGGAATGACTGGTCGCAAACGTGGCATGGAACTCGCGTTTGTGAGTCTCGGCTATGCACTCGCCATCCTTACTGCCGGACTGCTTCTTGGCAGTGGCACCCCTCGTTTCTCACTCGTCTATGTGGTCAGTGCACTGTGTATCTTTACCTTTGCGTACCACATTCGTAAACAGTTTAACGGATTTCCTGATCAAAAATACCAACAGATCAATGTCTTTGGGGTACTCCACACATTCCTCTTCAAACATGATTTTCGGTTTGTCTTTCTGTGTCACTTTCTCTTGCAATTCTTTTTTTGTTGGATGGTCATCTATGTCCCGCTCTATCTCGCAACCATTCTCGGATTTAGCTGGGACAAAATTGGTCTCATTCTCTTTGTGGGACTCTTGGCGTATGTCTTTCTTGAATACCCAATCGGAGTCATTGCTGATCGGTATATTGGAGAAAAAGAGATGATGGCAGCAGGATTTATGATTCTCGCGATCACCACGATCTACCTCGCATTCCTTAAAACGCCTCTGCTCGCTCCGTGGCTGGTCACTATGTTTATGACTCGTGTTGGTGCAAGTCTTGTTGAGGTAACGACCGAGAGTTACTTTTTTAAACACATACAAGAGCGTGATGCAAACATCATCAGCTTCTTTCGGGCGAGCAATCCCCTCGCCTATGTGTCTGGCGCTCTTGTGGGGAGTCTCTCACTCATCGTCATACCATTTAATTATCTCTTTGTCTTACTTGGGATTTTGATGATTCCCGGAATTGTCTTTGCACTTTTGTTAAAGGATACACGGTAACAGAGTGTCCTATCTCTTTGACAGAGACAATTTTGGCTAGCATAGGTACCACCGGCCAGCCTTCTGTATAAGGCCCTCTGTGGCAAGCGTATCGGCAATAGTCTGCACAACAGCTACCGGTTTTTTTAATTGTTTGGCAAGCGCGAGAGCCGTGATCTTCTTTTCTGCTAATACGGTTTTGATAATCAATCCTCTGATCTGACGATTAGATCCTTGGAAGCGTGATTGCACCGTATGATGCGCACTGCGCCGACTCGCATTGCCATATTCTTTCTTCAGCCATGCACCATAATCCATCAGAGCCCAGTACCACTCTCGGGGATGTGTAAGGTCGAGTGTACTGCTAATGTACGGCACCAGTGTACGGTCGAGCACGTTTCCATTGTGTGGAAAAAAATGATGAAGGAAGGCGGTACGAATATTGGTCTCAACAAATACATTCGGCTGATCATGGGCAAACGTCACAATTGCTCGCGCGGTATAGTGTCCGATACCCGGTAATCGTTCAATGTCCTCCACGGTCTTCGGCAGTTTCCCGTCATGGTCACGTACGAGTATCTGCGCACTCTCATGGAGGAATTTAGCGCGACGATTGTACCCAAGCCCCTGCCAAAGACGTAGCACATCAGAGAGCGGTGCGTTCGCAAGCGAACGCACCGTCGGAAATGCTTTGAGAAACAGACGGTATTTCGGCACCACCCGATCAACCTGTGTCTGTTGAAGCATCATCTCTGACACAAGAATACGATACGGGTTCTTCGTGTGTCGCCATGGCAGATTTCTACTATGGCGACCATAATGCGCATGCACCACCTTCTGGAACGCTCGTGCATCCTGCATGTTCATCCTCCGATTGTACCGCCTTCTATCTGCCTCGGCACATCGTGGAATCCATGCGCCACATCATGAAAAAACTGCATCGCCACTTCCGTTGGAAACAACGGGATATTTTTCTTAAGATCAGCGATAGTAACAAAGCGCGGCTCAAAGAAATTGATCTGCGGATCATTTATTTTTTGCTCAATACTATCTATCGCAAGCACTGACTCTCCATCTATATAGGTGCAAAGATAGAAGTATTCACGTGCATTTCTGGACGTATCTCCTGACCAATGCAACTCGTAGCAGAGTGTTTCAACCACCACCCTCACAGACGTCTCCTCTGCTATTTCACGTACGACTGCCTCTTCACAAGACTCCCATTCCTCCACCATTCCTCCGGGAAACGTATAGTACTCTCGACCATCTCTGCGTCTGAACATCACCAGTAATGCACCGTCACGAATGACAATTCCGGCGGCACGAATACGATGTACTTTTTTATGATTCATAGATAACATCCTTCCGTTCAAAAACCGTCGTCCACCCTATGTGTTTTACATGCTGATACAAACGTCCATAGACCCCATCAAATCCATACAGCATACAAAATCTGTCGAGAATGGTTTTGGGAGATTGCAAAATCGCAACCCAAAAATATGACTGGGCGGTTCATTCGGGTATTGTACCAAAACATTTAAAGTAGTGGGGGTACTTCTCTGTCATGGAGAGAGTGACGGTGTGCTTATTACTGGTTTTCCGTACGACATCCAGTAATCTCTGATTACGTCGCGGATAATCACAATAGGGTACAACAGTAGCCCCACCCGAGCGTGATACGTGCATGTGCCGGTTTGCCGATACTCTGTTTCTACAGAGTTGCCATTTTGACACATCAGTATCTCTCTCGTCGGACAATTGTACACCACATCGATTACACCCGTCAGAAACACCGACTTCTCAAAACCACAGCCATTACAAGGAAGTTCGGAAGTGCCATCGGTGGGACAATGGCATCCCTTTAGGGTACAAGACCGGGTGTCTGGAATAAAATATGGAATCCCAAAACCAAGAACAAATACTGCTACAGCAATTACTAAAATAATTTTCATAATCCAAGTATATTGAATCAAAAGAAAGGGTGCAATGCTCTTTATGCAATCACAATAAACACCAGCGTAAGTGCTCGCCACTCATTTTCTTCCATAACTCGTTCGTTATAGATACCGCGATCAGGCCAGCCAACATCAGAAAGTTGGATCGTGTGGTCAGAAAATACTTTCTCAACATAGGAAAGGTGTGCCTCCCCCTCTTCGGACATATACTCCATAATTGCTCCTGTCGATGGTACATCACTCAGTGAGACCGCAGGAAGCACTGAGAGAATCCGCGCCCAACAACCAGGCGTACGTGGTCTGGTATCCGGCCAGTCAATGTGTGTGCCTCGGCGTAACAGTTTGTAGTACACATACTCATGTGCTTGGAGTGGAAGCTGTGAAAGGCGTGTGGAAAATTCATCACGAATCACTAAGCGCAGGCGGGTAGTATTCTCGTCCTGTGCGCCGTTGGCTTCTCCAGGCAGGAATGTGGGGTAGACGTCCGCCGCCTTTTGCACAATGGTGTCCGTCGGTACATACCCCTTTTTATTCCCCACGCCCACATGCGACCATTCGGGACCTGCCTCAAGAAGCATCAACATATCGCCATACCACACATCAGCGATCACCGTATCAGCGGTACCGTCTGGCATCGTGCGTAACGGCACTTGCGATTGCGCACAGTACACGAGCGTGTGTTTCTGGGGGAGCACCTCTTCCATCACCGCCCATTCATGTGAGGCGGCATCACTCTCTTCCGCAAAGAGTGACTCTTCAACCATGACAGAGAGTGGTGGAGGAACGTCAATCTCTACTGGTTCTCGAAACGCAGACACCACGCGCGAGGCAGGAAGGGACAATCGTAATTGCGTGTCGATATCTTCCCCACGACGCGAAAATAATAGTGATACGGCAAAAGTGTAGAGGTCCTCGACGACTGCTAGAAGTAGCTGCATAAGTAAGCCGTTTTCAGGTGGTTGCACTATAGCATCCTGAGCAGATTTTGCCACCCACGCCCCAGCTCCTGCCTAAGGAGGCGCCCACGCTCGCGCGATACCCCGTACTAGTGGGCTCGTGGCCAAATCAATTGCGCTTTTTTGTATACCTTGGTCAGTGGATGATTGGCACAATCGTGCCGTTGTGCTGGACAGATATCTCGCCCATAGTGCACAAGGCGATGATTAAACAACCACCATTCGCGTTTTGGCATAGTCTCCATCAAGTCACGTTCGATGCGAATTGGATCCCTATAATCGGAAAGATCAAATCGAATCGCGAACCGCCGTACATGAGTATCAACCGCAATACCTTCCGCAGTACCGTGTAGTGTCGCGTACACAACGTTTGCGGTCTTGCGTGCCACTCCGGGAAGCACGAGTAACTCATCCATCGTGTCAGGTACTGCTCCGTCAAACCGCTCGACGAGCATGCGAGCGGCGGCAAGGATGTTCTTCGTCTTGTTTTTATAAAACCCACACGAGAATATATCTTTTTCAAACTCTTGTGGACTCGCATGTACATAGTGTTCAAGTGTCGGATATTTTTTAAATAGTGTTGCAGTCACTATATTTACTCGCACATCAGTACACTGTGCAGAAAGTTGTACCGCAACCATAAGCTCCCAAGGATTGCTGTAGGTGAGCGCGATATGCGGATCAGGATAGAGCCGCGTCAAGATACGATTCATTGCCGCAACTCGTTTTCTCCGTGTACGTTGTATTTCTTTCTTCACGATATGTCAGTACACCTCGGTTCTCACCCCACCTCGCATCCCCTACGGGGACACGCCAATAGCCCCGCCGAGTGCCCGACCAATGATAAAAGAGACGAGCGCAATACCCAGAGAGAAGAAAAACATCTCACCGAGTTGCGTCAGATACGGCCGTTCGAGTAACAGCGCACTGTAAAAGGCAAGACACACAACCAATATCACGATCACGCCAGCCATAAGGGAGAGCGCCACCGATACACTACCAGCGACCAAAAATGGGAGGACCAGTAACAACGCGATGACTAAGTAAGAAATACCCGTAAACGCGGCCGCTTTTACGGGGCTCCGTCCCACTTCATATCGTGCCTGTTGAAAGGCAGATGCGGCCATCGACATGCTTGCAGACAGCCCCGTCACAAGTCCCGCAATTGCGATAAGTCGAGGGGTGTGCAAGGCAAAAGAAAACCCTACCAATGCGCCCGTGAGTTCAATAAGCGCGTCATTAAACCCGAGCACCACATTCGAAAAAAAGACCGTGCGCTTCTCTTGTATACGCACCACTACTTCATGCATACGTTTCGCAAAAGTATCAATGGTCTGCGCTTCTTTCGTCACAACACAGGTAGCGCAGTACTCTTTATATCGAGCAACATGCGCGGTGGTGCGTAGCGTCAGGTAGTTTGTCATGTGCACAATACCAAGCACACGCCGGAGCGCACGGTACCACATACCTGAGAGAGGCAAGAGGACGTATGGGGTGAGTATGTGCCCCGATTTCTGTGCCCAAAAGACCGCTCGCTCATGTGAGATTGTAGCAAGTTCTGTTACTGCATCCCTAAAAACACCCACGGGTTCCCGAGATGCAAGCATGGCATACACCGCTTCATCACGTTCAGCACGATGCGTGAAAAATGCTTCTTGATTTTTTGCCACAGTAGTATATATCGCGTCTCCTATACCGATCCTCTACATTAGGTGGCACGAATCCATCGATAGAACAGTGTTACTATACCACCGATATTCACGAGACTGATGATCGCAAGTGTGAGCATGCCTATGATAGGAATGTAGAGCAGGAGCGCACAAGCAAGTGCGCCGAGAAGGGACCACTTCAGTGAGATAGTGACAACCCCATCCATGTACCGAGAGAAAATCGCGCCAACAAAAATACCATTAAGTGCTGATCCTATGAGTAGAAGGAGTGCATACGACAGGAGAAGCATCACGCCGATTGGCGAACCGATAATAGTGACCAGAAAGAGTATCGCAATAATTGGCATGAGTACGAGCGTCCCAAGCCCTACCAACCCATGCCGACCATACGCACCAATCGTATGCGGCATAAGGAGCTGTAACTTTACTTTACACAAAAGCAGAAACGCGAGTGTGGTGAAGAGAAGTGCTAAAAGCGACAGCGTACCAAACGAGTTAAGGTGCGGTACTTCAGGTAACACATCTCTCGTGGTATCGCCGACCACTACAGAGCCAGGAGCTCGTACCAACTCTGTCGTTCCCGAATAAGTAATCGTCCCCTCCACACGAGCTTGGTCACCAAGTTCAAATGTTTGCACGTTATGCAGAGAGACCGAACCTAAGACAGGGCCATTGATGCGCACGATACCTGCACGTCCTGAAAGAGATCCACGTAAATCGCCCGCCATGTCTACCTCTCCGCTCAAGAACAACAAGTCTCCTTTGATCTGTGCCGTTGATAGGATCCGCGTGACACCACCCATGACTACCACATCACCACCAACCGTACCCGAAATCACTACCTCCCCACCAACCACTCGTACATCATCCCCAACCGGACCATCGATGCGTATCGAGCCGCCGCCAATCACTACATCCTGCTTCACCTCTCCATTCATCGTCACCGTGCCAGCCGTCGCATAGAGATCCCCCGAAACTTTGCCCGAAACGGTCACATCTCCCCCAGCCGCATAAAAATCGCTGGGAACCTCTTGGGCCCCACTGATACCAATTGATTCCCCACTGCGCAATACCGGTGCCGCCAAAAGCGATAGAGGCATCAGTGCAGTGACCACACCCATAGCGCCCAGCAGAGTCCGTAGTTGTGTCTTCATATGGCTATAGTATACCTATACTACCAAAAATTTTCCAATGCCTGAATAAGTCCACCCCTTTCTGCACCCCTCTGGTAATTGTTCACGATAGTACT
>CAZTKT010000027.1:0-10764 GCA_964614265.1 uncultured Candidatus Saccharibacteria bacterium
CCATGTCCAACATCATGCTCCATCGGTTGGCGAGGGGTTTTTGAACATGCTCTAGTTCCCCTGCGTAAATTGGCGCAGGAGCCGAAGTGGCTTCTGCCCAGTATGGACGGTGCAGCCGGACCTCGGTGGCTGCATGTGGCAACCATTGAGAGATGGGTTGCTGACTCTCTGGGGGTTGACGAAAAGATGGTGACGACTTTCGCGGCACAAGTGTGCCGCGTGCCGAGGAATACTTCACCGCATCCGGACCTCTTTGAGGAACCCCCCTCGGGGTGCTGGTTTGACAGGAGCAGCGAGGAGGTGCTGGACAAGGCTTGGCTCCTGTGGTTGTCGGCGCATGCCGGCATCCAGCCCCCATTGTTCTGACGATAATTTTTTCAGCCGGTTCGTCTCGCGCCGGCTGTTGGCTCACAAGCCAACGCTGCAAAGTCGAGACAAGCTCTTGGGGAGTACCTGGCGCATGGCGCACCAGACGCTCCCCACCACACCACTTTTTCAAGGGGTGTTTTTTGTTATCCAACTTTAGGAGCAAAACCTTATGATCGTGGCATATATCAAGAACAAAGACGGGGACACAGAGAAGTATGTGCACTCTCCCTCTTGTCGTGGTGGGCATATATCCGCTACAGTAGTGGGAATGTCTGCGTGGATATTCTATGCAACGGCCATCGGGTTTGCGACGGGAGTATATGTACGATCGGTGTGGGAGTTGGGGTGGGTGATACCGATCGTGCTCTCAGTCGTGGGCGGCGTGCTTGTGGGTGTATTGCGAGTCACTGCGCGTGAGCGCCACCCGCGACTGATCGTGTTGTCGATATTGTGTATCACCGGTGCGCTTGGCATCATGCGTGTGGAAGTTGCCACATGGGGCAGGAGTGATGTGCAGTTTGAGGAGCGTCTCAATCAGAACGTGGTGCTCGAAGGGGTGATCGTGGAAGAGGTAGATGAGCGGGCCAATACCGCACAGTTGACGGTTCACGTTGATTCGATCGACAAGAAGCATGTGGATCGTCGTGTGCTCGTGATCTCAGATCGGTTTCCAACATTTGCATACGGTGATCGCGTACGAGTAGAAGCGACACTCACACTGCCGGAGGCGTTCGAGACTACTCTCGGGCGAATGTTTGATTATCCGGGGTATCTCTCGGCACGTGGCATCAGGTACATTGCGACGCGCGCACATGTACGAATGCTCAACGAAGGGAATGGGTACGTCGTCGTGGCATCTCTGTTGGCAGTCAAACATGCATTTATGCATCAGGTTGAGATACTCTTGCCGGAACCGCAGGCGGGATTGGCAGAGGGATTGGTGCTCGGGGTAAAGCGTGCATTGGGGGCTGACTTGGAACAGGCGTTCCGTGTTGCAGGAGTGATTCATATTATTGTACTCTCGGGCTACAACGTGACGATCGTGGTGGAGGCAGTGATGCGATTGTTGGCGTTTCTCCGACCACGTATGCGCGCGATATGTGGTGGTCTCGCGATCGTCGCGTTTGCACTTATTGCGGGGTTTTCGGCAACGGTGGTGCGCGCGTCACTCATGGCAGTGTTCGTACTCATCGCTCGCGTGAGTGGTCGGCAATACCATATCGCGCGAGCACTGGTGTTCACGGGCCTCTGCATGATTGTCATGAATCCAGCGCTCTTGGTATTTGACCCGGGATTTCAGTTGTCATTTCTTGCGACGCTCGGGCTTGTCGTTGTTGCACCACTGCTGGAGACACGACTATGGCGGGTGCCGACTCGCTTTCACATACGGGAAGTGATGACCTCGACGATCGCAACGCAGGTATTGGTTCTGCCACTGCTCCTCTATTCTACCGGCCTCTTTTCGGTGATGGCGCTGTTCGTTAATATGTTGATACTGCCGATCGTACCACTGACCATGCTGTGTATTTTTATCGCAGGTATGCTCGGGTTTCTCGGCCAACTGGTTGCGCTTCCACTCGCATTTCTCGCGTACGCGCTATTGAACTACATCATCTCTGTGGTGTTATACGCGGAAGCACTTCCATTTGCATCCGTTAATGTTCCACTCTTTCCATTTTGGCTCGTCGGATTGTGTTATGCGGTGCTGACGATCGTGTTGTGGCGTGTGTATCGGAAGATACAAAAAGGCGTTCCGGCTCCAAAAGAGCCGGAACGCCTCGTCGCTGGTCATTAACGTGTCTTCTGGAATCGTGCCTCAATGACCGACCAATTGAGATTTTTGAAGAATGCCTCGACGTACTGTTTTTTTTCTGAGGGGAGATAGTCAACCATGAAGGCATGTTCCCACATGTCCATCGCAAGGATGACGGGGAGTCCACCAAGTTGACCGAGCTCATGATCACTGACCCACGCAGTGTGTATCGTGTCCCCCACAGGATCCGCATAGAGTACTGTCCAGCCGATGCCGCGACTCATCCCGACAGTCTTAAAATGTGCAATGAAGGATTCCCAGGAACCATATTTTTCACGTACCGCACCCATAAGCGCACTGTCTGTGGATGGGGCGCGCGTGCCACCCTCCCATTGTGAAAAGTACTGTTCGTGCATGCGCATACCATTAAATTCGAATCCAAGTCGACGGCGTACTTCCGTTATGGCGTACGCGTACTTTTCTTTGTCGAGTGTTTCAAGATCTGTAATCTGTTGTCGGAGGAGGTTTGTGTGCGTGACGTATCCTTCATAGAGACCGAGGTGTACGGTTATTTGTTTTTCGGAAATATCGGTGAGTGTCGGAAGATCAAATTTTTTTGCCGTGTACTGCATAGTATGAGATTAGAGTGGATAAGGATGTTGCTGGGACTCTGTAGTATACCAAACCTGCGTTTGTACCGGTAGGAGTGGGGCATATCTATATAGTATACTAGGAGTACCTATGTCACGTGTATTTTCAATCCTCATACTTTTAGGTATTGCTCTTTGGGCATTCTTGTTACTGGAACGGGTGCGACCTGATCAAGTAGTTGAACAGGGAGTATCACAACTGGAGAAGGTGCCGGCAGATAATGCGAATACGACTGATCGGTGTGCACGGTATCGTCAGAATTCAGAAGATGATCTGAATACGTGGGCGTTGGGATATGAAGGTCGCATAAGACAGTTAATCCATGGATGCTTCTAGGGTGGGTCAGGAACAAATCAATCTACCACTAACACTGTCTCATCGCGCTGTACTGATCCGATCTGTTATTGTGTTGGTGTTACTCGTGATGGCTGTCTTGGTGTACGTCGTTCCCGCGGCCCAAGGCCGCGGGAACGAACTTACCGTAACCTTCTTCGACATTGGTCAAGGTGACGCAATTTTTATAGAGTCTCCCACTGGTGTACAGATGCTTATTGACGGGGGTCCTCCGGATGGAGGGGTGCTCCGTCGTCTCTCTGCACGCATGGGTTTTTTTGATCGTTCCATCGACTATGTGCTTTCGACACATCCAGACAAAGACCACGTCGGAGGATTGCCCGACGTGCTTGATCGATACACGGTGTCCGCTGTTCTTATGACCGAAAATACAGGCGCAAGTGCTGCCGACCGTATGTTTATTGAGCGGACCAAAACAGAAGGTGCGCAGGTGACATACGTGAGGCGTGGTATGCACTATGATCTCGGTGGTGGGGTAGTGCTCACCATCCTCTTTCCTGATCATGACCCTACTTTATTTGAAAGCAACACATCCTCTATTGTTGCTCGACTTACCTACGGAGACAGTGAATTTCTCTTTACGGGTGATTCACCGCAAGCCATCGAACAGTACCTTGTCTCACTCGATGGAACCAAACTCGCAAGCGATGTACTCAAGGCGGGACATCATGGTTCGCGCACCTCTTCGAGTGCTACCTTTGTTGAAGCAGTGCATCCGGCATACGCGGTAGTTTCTGCGGGGAAGAATAATCAGTATGGCCATCCACACAAAGAAGTGCTGGATTTGTTTCAGCGACTCGGCATCATCACAAAAAATACCGCTGATCTCAGCAGTATTTCCTTTGTCTCCGACGGCAGAAGCGTTTCGCTTAAATGAGACGTGCCTCCTTGAGGGTTCGGTAGGCGCCGTTTTTGGTAAGGGTGCGGAGGCCTTTTGTGGAGATTTTCAGTGTGACCGTTTTATCAAGTTCAGCGACATAGACTCGCTTCTTTTGGAGATTTGGCTGGCGACGGACACTTCCACAGGGATTAAACTGTGTTGCGCGGACACGATTTGAGTATCGCCCCCCCATTTGGGACTTCTTGCCTGTTATGTCGCATATCTTTGCCATAGCTCTAATACCCGCCATGCTAGCACAGTCGAGGTTTTTTTCAAAATATTCTGTTGGGAGGTGTGGCCGAGCACATCCAAAGAGAGAGCTTTGCATACGGGTCAGTATCCGTTACACTGAGTGCATGGATCCGAGTTTTATTTTTATAATTGTGGCACTCATACTCTCTATTGTGGCCCATGAGGCGGCACACGGGTATGTGGCGAATTGGCTGGGGGATCCAACGGCACGTCTCTCTGGACGGTTGACTCTCAACCCAATTCCTCATATTGACCTCTGGGGATCCATCATCATTCCCGCATTATTGTTTTTCTCTCACAGTGGCATTCTTTTTGGGTGGGCCAAGCCAGTACCATACAACCCATACAATCTACGAAACCAGAAGTGGGGCGAGGCACTTGTTGCGGGCGCTGGCCCTGCGACCAATCTTTGTATTGCGCTCGCGTTCGGCCTTTTTCTTCGATTTTTTGGGTCAGATCTCAGCTTGTCAGCATTAATCATTACCTCATATATTGTGCAGACAAATTTGTTACTCGCGTTGTTTAACCTGATCCCACTACCCCCACTTGATGGTTCGAAAGTGTTGATGGCACTATTACCAATCCGTGCGCAGATGCGGTTCCAAGAATTTGCTATACAGATGCAGAGGTTTGGTCTCATTGTTGCGTTCCTCTTTATTTTTCTCTTTGCACAGGTACTCATCGATCCATTGAGTCGTCTGATCAGTGTTATGTTTACTCTCGTGACTGGCATGCATGGTTTCTAGCAATAGTATCTAGGTCTGTGTGGGTGTCGTAATCAACTATTGAATGTAGCGCTTTGGTACTTTACAGTCACCTGTGATGTGATACAATGCTTGCATCGACCGTCGTCGGCACTCCCTGCCGGCATTTTTTAGTCCTATTAGTAGTCGACCACTAAGCTACATAGCATGTTTGACCTTAAAATAATCAACTCAGTCCTCGATCAGATGGAGCAGGAGCGGGGTATTCCGCGTGCAAAAATGCTTGACGCGGTAGAGCAGGCACTGGCGACCGCCTACAAAAAAGAATATGGCAAGCGCGGACAGATCGTGCGTGCAGCGTTTGACATTGCGACAGGCACTGTTGAGTTTAGTCAGGTGAAGATTGTGGTTGACGAGAGTATGATTCGAGTAGACGCTGATGCGCCACTTGAGACGGAACGAGAATCAACTACCGAAAACGAACAGCTTCTTGCTGGTGTGAAAGTGCGTTTTGATCCGGAGAAACACATCATGATCGAAGACGCGCGTCGTATTCGGAAAGATGTGGTACTTGGACAAGAGATGGTGTTCCCGCTTGAATCAAAAGGTGATTTTGGTCGCATTGCGGCACAAACAGCAAAGCAGGTCATTATTCAGAGGATTCGTGAGGCGGAACGGGAGTCTGCACTTGCAGAATTTGGTCAAAAAGAGGGTGACATTATTATTGGTCACGTACAGCGATTTGAGCGTGGCAACCTCTACGTTGATCTTGGCCGTGTCACGGGTGTGATGCCCTATGACGAGCAGATCCCTGGGGAGCGATATCGCCCTGGAGAGCGAATCCGTGTGCTCTTGCTTAAAGTGGATGAGACAAGTCGGGGAATCTTTTTGAAGTTGTCACGTGCACATCCTGATTTTCTCAAGAAACTTTTTGTGATAGAAGCTCCAGAATTACAAAATGGCACCATTGAGATCAAGGGTGTTGCGCGCGAGCCGGGATCACGTTCAAAAGTTGCCGTGTGTTCCCATGACTCACATATTGACCCAGTCGGTTCACTGGTTGGACAGCGTGGCGTACGCGTTTCGACAGTGACGAGTGAATTGGGAGGAGAAAAAATTGACATTATTGAGTGGTCAGAAAACCCTATAGAGTTTATTGAAGACGCACTCTCGCCCGCGCAGGTGCTGTCGGTGACACTCAAGCATAGTGACGACGCAGGAGGTGATGATTCAAGGGCGCGAGCGGTCGTTGAGGTCTTACCTGATCAGCAGTCGCTCGCGATTGGGCGTGGCGGACAGAATGTGCGTCTTGCCGCGAAACTCACTGGTTGGAAAATTGACATTGTATCTACTGCCGGTGAGGTACTTACCCCCTCGGATACTCCGCCAGAGATAGCGATTCCGTCCAGAGAAGATGAGAGTGCTGTTACGGTGCTATCACCCTTGCCGGAGGAGGTTGCGGAGTTGGCAGTAGAGGAGACGAGTACCGAGACGCCAGAGGCTACTGTTGTGGCGGAAGAGCAGGCATAATAAGAGTTATTAGGAGGCGTTAATCATTACACACATGCACCTGTTACATGACATTCCTGCGGGGAGCGCAGAGCAGATGAACATTATTATTGAGATCCCAAAACACTCAAAGAACAAGTATGAGGTCGACAAGGAGACTGGCATGATTGCGCTCGATCGGGTGATGCACTCTGCCCAAGACTACCCGTTTGATTACGGATTTGTTCCACAGACATACTGGCACGATGGAGATGCACTTGATGTTATCTTGTTGACGACATACCCCCTGGTGCCGGGGATTTTGGTGCGCGGTCGCGCGGTCGCGCTTCTGGAGATGGTTGATGGTGGCGACAATGACAACAAGATCATTGCGGTTCCGATTGAAGATCCTCGGTGGGATCTGGTGAGGGACAAAAGCGATATCAATCCGCACACATTGAAAGAATTGGAACATTTCTTCAGTACCTATAAAAAAGTACAGAATAAAGAAGTGGTGGTCTCTGGAATTACTGACAAAGTAGCTGCACAGAAGGCATTTGCGGAAAGTCAGGCACTGTATGCTACTCAGTTTCCGGCAAAGAGAGCATAGGTTGAAGGAAGGCTGTGTATAAACCCTGCCACATTTTTGTGGCAGGGTTTATACTATGGGGACTATCGCTCCTATTGTGGTAGTACATTGTCGAACACATATCGCATACACAGTGTCACCACTGTGTATCTCGCCACAATCGTTATCATTCTAATCTCTTGTCATGCGACATACTATCGTACGGAATATCCCACTTTCTATTGCTGTCGCCTCGGTTCTTTTTTCTAGTGTATTGAGCGTTGCACTTGCACAAACTCCGGAACGGGTAGTACCGAGCGTGCGGCCGGATATGGCTTTCCGCATGCGCGCCGCGACGAGTACAGATGCTCGCACCCCGGGTATGGGGACTACCACACGGTGGCAGCGCCCTTTTAAAGGGATGGATGAGAAACGGAAAGCGTTTTTGATGCGCGCCGCAGAACTGCGAGCCAATCCAGGGGAGTGGAAAGCAGAATTACAAAAGCACAAAGGGGATCGACAAGGGAAACTGTCTGATCAATCAGAAAAAGGCGTGCGTGTGGCCACAGAAAACATTCGATCCCGCCTGAATCACGCACTAGAAAAACTGACCTCACTTACTGATCGTGTTGACGCACGAGCACATGTTCTGCAGGCACAGGGGACTAATGTTGACGCGGTTTTGACACTTATTGCAATGGTACGGAATGAATTGAAGGTCGCCGGATCGATTATAAACGACGACCTTGCATCAGAGGTGGATACGGCAGTGGTCTCGGATGAACCAAAGATCGGATTCTCCTACGTAAAAGAGAGTATACGAGAAGCGATGGACCACGTGCGTACGGCGCAGAAGGGTCTCCGTGATGCTGTCGGATTGTTACAGGGCGGGAAGGGTGACCGTGACCAAGAAGAACGTAGACGAGAGGATCGTTCAAAAGACGCACATGCATCTTCGACGGAAGTACGCTAACATCGCTTGATTATTTTTAATCGCACAATACGTATGAATGACACAGAACACACAACAGAGTCCACACAGGGAGCATCAATGTCGGAGATGCCGATAAGTCTTCCACCAGAGTCGAGTTCGGTACTCGGTAGTCCACGGGTGGCAATTCTCGTTCTTGTCCTCGCACTGATGTTGGGGGGTCTGTATCTCTCCGTATCTCTTCTTCCAGGTGACGATGTAGCTGACGTGAGTGTGCCTCGAAGGCACGCCGTGGTGATTGATCAAGACGTAACAGCAGAGCTTGGTGCTGTAGAGGCGGCAGTTGCTGATGACCTCTCTTCTCTTGAGAAAGATCTCAAGGACATTGATGCCGCGTTGTAGGTGACAGTATGACGTCTGTTGAGACGTTGTGAGCGCAATCACCGCCGACCTTTGGTCGGCGGTGATTGCTACGCGTTGGGTTGCATTTATACACCAGATACGTACACTACATCAGCATCTCATTCTATGGCAGATATCATACACACAGACCACACACCTGAGGTTACCATTACCTCGCAGGACCACTCAATGGTCAAAATAGACGGGGAGATACCGTTTGCCGTACTGCTTGAGCAGCGCTCGGCTGCTCTTACGGCGCTCGGGAAAGAGCTCTCTATTGATGGATTTCGAAAAGGACACATACCAGAGCGAGTACTCGTCGAGAAGGTAGGAGAGATGGCGATTCTCAACGAGATGGCGGAGCGAGCACTGTCACGTCTCTACCCATCGATCATACGCGATCACGCACTCGATGTCATTGGATACCCATCGATCACGATTACCAAGCTTGCACCAGAAAATCCCCTCGGTTTTTCTATTCTCGTTGCTGTGGTGCCGGAAGTCTCACTTCCTGAGTATAAAAAAATCGCGCGGGCGGTAGAAAAAGGATCAGACATAGTGAGCGACACTGATCTGGAGAGCGCTATTACTGATATCATACGACAGAAACATGCGTACGAACGCATGCAGCAGAAGGCTCTGGCACAGAAAGAGGCAAAAGAAAAAGGCCTTACGCTCCCTATGCCAGAGACGAGCGTTGCCGAGGAGTCTGATGACACTGAGAGCACTGTACCACCACTCACCGACGAGTACGTGAAGACCCTTGGATCGTTTGTATCGGTCGATGATTTTAAAACAAAACTCCGTGTGCATCTTGCAACAGAAAAACATACAGAAGTAGTTGCAAAACATCGCGCGACGATTACCGATCGCATCATTGAGATGAGCACTATTGACCTGCCACACGTTCTCATTGACGCAGAGATCAATCAGATGTTTGGACAGATGGAGCAGGACCTCAAGCGTGCCAACCTGTCCATTGCTGAGTATTTGGAACATATTAAAAAGACCAAAGAGGAACTTGCTGTAGAGTGGGCACCGGCCGCGGAAAAGCGTGCGAAGCTTCAGCTTGTCTTAAATAAAATTGCCACGGAAGTACCTATCATCGTACCGGAAGAACGGGTAACAGAAGAGGTTGCACGATTTCTCTCTCAGTATCCTGACGCTGACGCAGGGCGTGTTCGTCTCTATGTCACCACAACACTCACCAACGAAGCTGTGCTCACGATGCTCGAAAAAGAAAGTGAGCCCAAGTAGCTCCTCCCGCGGAGTAGACATGTCTTTGCGCCGAACGGACTACGGAGATAACTGACATTCACATATCTCCGCACCGAACGAGAACCTGAGCACACACATGACCACATGATTCACATTTTTAAGAACTTTTGCTATGATGCGCGTATGAAACATAACCTTACAATAGAACACTCAGCAGATGTCACCGCACAGCTCGTGCCGATGGTGATCGAGAAGACCCAATACGGCGAGCGTGCGTTTGATATCTTTTCGCGTCTCCTTAAGGAACGCATTATCTTTTTATCGGGGCCGATTGACGACCATACAGCAAATCTTGTGGTCGCCCAGCTCCTCTTTCTCCAATCAGACGATCCCAAAAAAGATATCTCACTGTACATCAATTCTCCCGGTGGTGGCGTCACATCTACGCTCGCAATGGTTGACACCATGCACCACATCAAGCCCGATGTTGCGACGGTGTGTGTCGGGATGGCCGCCTCTGGTGCCGCACTGCTCCTCTCACAAGGCGCAAAAGGCAAACGATTTGCCCTCCCTAATGCCGAAGTTATGATCCACCAGCCACTCGGTGGTGCACAAGGTCAGGCCTCTGACATCGAGATCACTGCCCGCCACATTCTCGCGACACGCGATCGTCTCAACAAGATGCTCGCAAAGGCGACTGGCAAACCACTTACGCAAATCGAAAAAGACGTCGATCGTGATTTCTTTATGACTGCTGAGGAAGCCAAGAAGTATGGGATTATTGATGAGGTATATAAATGAAATAACAAAAGGACTGTCTTATTTAAAATAAAAGACAGTCCTCACAATCCAAGAAGATCGACAATATGGGCCCAGCGGCTACTATGCTAGCATCCAAGACGCTAGTAGATTAGCCACCACGGCGGTGATGAAAGAATACTCTTTGGTCTCATTCACCCAGGCACGCCAATTTCCCCCCAAAATAGTCAAGACTAAACGTTTCGACCGTCCGAGTCCGATCGAACGCCCAAAAAAAGAATTCACACCTCCCCCCTCTGGCAATGGGTGCCACTATTAGAGTGACACCCTGACTGGCCCATTGCCCACTGTTAGGCAGGTCGACGGACAGCGAAGGGATGCCCTCAAGGATGGACAAATCCACCACCGCCCCTTCCCCAAGGGCCCCCTTGGGGA
>CAZTKT010000028.1:0-10509 GCA_964614265.1 uncultured Candidatus Saccharibacteria bacterium
GTTTCTTTGCGCTTTCCGACATTTTGGTTTGAGCCAACTCCGCAAGGCAAATTTATGTTGCAAGTGGCGTTCGGACAGAGCAAGTACTACTCCGACAATCTTGTGGAAAATATAACCCGCGGCATCCGCCAAAAAGTCCGTCGGGGCGAGTGGTTGGTGCGCGCTCCCTTTGGCTATGTGAATAACCCGAAGACGAGAAATATAGAGCCTCACCCGACACAATCCCGCATCGTGGTGAAAGCGTTTGAAGAATATGCCAAAGGGACGCACACCCTCGGCACTATCGCGGACTTTTTGGCGGATCACGGCGTGAGTACGAAGGGAACGCCACCTGCCAAAGCTTCCGTCGCTCAATTGCTTCGCAGTCGCGTGTATATCGGCTTTACCCATCACAAAGGCGAATGGTATGACGGAAGCTTTGAACCAATTATTTCTCCGACACTGTTTGAAGCAGTGCAGAAAATGCTTGCGAAGAAATCTCGTCCCCGCGTGCAAAAACAACCGAACCGTTTTCCATTTGCACAGTTTGCACGGTGCGGTGAGTGCGGAAGTATGATTACGGCTCAATATGCCAAAGGCAACGGCGGTATCTACACGTACTATCGCTGTACCAAAAAGAGAGGCGTATGCCGCCAGCCGTATCTATCTTCCTCCGCACTCATTTCGCAAGCAAAAAATCTGCTTCAATCAGTGTCACTTCCTCTTTCAGAAATTGCAGACATGGAAAAACAGATTGACTTCTGGGAGAAAGAGTCAATTTCCGAAAGAGGAAGTGTTGCCCAAAATCTTAAAACCAAGCTTTCAGAGACGAAGGAGAAGCTGGACAAGCTCGTTTCTGTGTATCTCGACGGCGACATCGAGCGAGACACCTACCTAGAGCGAAAAGACCTTCTCCTTCGTCAGAAAGCAAAGTATGAGGAGAGTTTTAAGGATTTTGGGCAACAGAGAAAAAATTGGGTCGAACCCTTGCGAAGTTTCGTTTTGTCTTTGAGAGAAGCGGTTATTTTGGAACAAAGCGAAAACTATTTCGCATGGAAAGAATTTTTCCAAAAGATCGGCTCGAACCCGACTCTCAAAGACAAAACGCTTTCATGCAATTGGGGGGAACTTTTTGATTTCACGGCTTCCGCCGTAGGCGGAAGCGAAACAGGGGGTGCGATTTTGGCTTCGCCAAAATCGCACTACGTTTCTCATTCCAACGATGTCTCTTTGGGTGGACCCGACAGGACTCGAACCTGCCGCCTCCGGAGTGCAAAACCGGTGCTCTAGCCAGATGAGCTACGGGCCCAAAATGAAGGAGAAAAAGAGTGGATGAATGCCACGACCTTTTCTCCTTGTGTGTACGGAGGGTCTTTAACTACAGACCCTCCTAGATCGAACAGGTAGGGGGGGGTAAACCCTGTCTGTGATCATGATTGTATAATACCTATTTTATAGGGACAGTCAATCATCGACGATGATTCTCGAGCATATCAGTCATCACATGCTCAATGAATTGGTTGTAGGTGCATCCGACTGCAGAAAGCGCTTTCGGAAAGAGGGATTCGCTCGTCAGACCAGGAAGGGTGTTGGTCTCCAAAAAATAGATGCCGTCTTGAGCAATAATAAAATCAGATCGAGAGTATTGCGAAAGCTCAAGTGTCTGGTGTGCGAGTTTCGCGATCGCTTCGACTTCATTTTTTTCGGCACTGGAAAAACGACCCGGGCAAATCTCTTCTGTCTTTCCATTATATTTCACATCATAATTAAAAAATGAGGCATCAGTGGGAGGCACAATTTCAACGACGGGCAGTGCGTAGAGTGGTTGCCCGCGAAAATTATTGATGACGCCACAGGTCGCCTCTCGCCCCTCAATGTATTCTTCGACAAGCACCTGTTCGTAGCGCGACAACATATGTGTCAGTGCACTAAACAGCGCGTGCTGATTCTCCACGATGATAGTACCGATAGATGAGCCACCATTGACTGGCTTCAGGATGTATTTGGGTCCAAACAGCTCTCCAATGGAATGTGTGAGACCTTCGATATTGGCGTTCGCTGATGCACTCACGGGCATGTGGCGCGCCATGCGTACGCCTTCACGAGAGAGTCGATCTTTGGTCATGACTTTATTGAGCGCAATCGCAGACGGAAATGAACGACTGCCGGTATAGGGGACGCCGTGTCTTTCAAGGATACGTTGGATGGTACCGTCTTCACCGTACGCTCCGTGGAGTGCAATAAAGACCCCGTCAACAGTGCCTAAGAGTTCGTGTGGAACTTTGACCCGACCATTGAGGAGCCACTCACCTGCTTTGGTGATCACCACGTCGAGAGGATGATAGCGGTTGCGATCGAGTGCACCAAGCACACTCTCTCCGGTACGCAGAGAGACCTCGTACTCTTCGCTTGGGCCTCCACGGAGCACTGCAACACGGTATTGATGCATGTGGACATTGTATCACTTTCTGGAACGATGCGAATTACCCTTGAGCAACAGTTCCCGCAACATACCCCGTCGTCCAGCACAATTGCAGTGAAAATCCACCCGAGGGTCGTGTGATGTGTAACAGATCGCCAGTAATGAATAAATTTCCAAGTACTTTTGAACGCATCGTCTTCATGTCCACTTCAGTAAGTGGAATACCGCCATCAGCAACGACCGCGCGATCAAAGCCCATGAGGCCGGTAATCGTCACTGGCAATGCTTTCAGTGTACACACGATGAGACGCCGTTCTTCTTTAGTGATGCTGTGCACCTTCGTCTCTGGATTGATCGTCGAGAGCAGTGAGTCAAGAATTCCCGTCATCCCCTTCGGGACGATCTCCTTGAAAATATTCTTCAACATTTTGTTTTTCGTACGATCAAAGATCGCGACGAGTTTCTTTTCAAGTCCGCCGATATCCGTATCGGGATATGCGTCAATTTCCGCAGTCACCGTGCCCTCCTCCAACAAGTCACTCACTGATTTTGCAGTATTGAGGATGAGCGGACCAGAGAGCCCAAAGTGGGTAAAGAGGAGCTTGCCCGTTTTTGAGAATTGTTTCTTCTTTCCGTGTGCGTTTTCAGAGAAAAAGGTGATCTTCATGAATGATAGCGAGATACCCGACAAATCGTGCACCCACTGCTCTTTCACGGACAGCGGGACGATCGTCGGTGTCGGCGCAACCACACTATGTCCAAGAGCCTTCAGCCACTTAAAGCCATCGCCTGTCGAACCAGTCTCCGGATGCGAAAGACCGCCGGTTGCAATGATATAGGAATCAGCAGTGTAGGTTGCTTTTTGTTTGTCTTTTCCCGCAATGATGTGCGTAATACGATTATTTTTTGGCAGAGTATTTCCGATCACTTTTTTCTCTGTCACGATGCGCGACACATGGGTGTCCTTCTTGACAGTCACATTCCCTGCTTTCAGATAGCGTTCGAGTGCTCGGGCGACATCTCGCGCACGCTCTGTTTCCGGAAACGCCCGCTTACGTGCTTGCACAACCAATGGCAGGCCCAACCCCTCAAAAAAAGAAAACGTATCAGCAACCCCAAACTGTGCAAATGCTGAATATAAAAATTGTTCGCTGGTACCATAGTTTTTGAGAAATACATGCACATCCGTCTCAGCGTTTGTGATGTTGCAACGCCCCCCACCGGAGATGCGTAATTTCTCTCCGAGCGTCATGTTTTTCTCGAGCAACAACACCCGCTTGCCGAGCGCCGCCGCCCTCCCTGCCGCCATCATGCCGGACGCACCTCCCCCTATAACGATGATGTCGTAATGTGTTTCCATGTCATGTCTCGAGAGACGCTAGAAACGACATGATGTGGGCCTGCGTTGGTGGTGTACCACTGGCAACAAGATACTCTTTTTCAAAGAGAGGATGCTTTTTTGTATCGATACTTTCGTCCACCATTGCGCGAAGAAAATGGTCCACAGGACGGTCAGACGGCAGACGTACACAGATGTACATATAGCTCTGAAAACTCTCTACATCTTCAACAACAGCATGGCACCGCAGAGCGCTTGCCGTAAGTGTCTGCGCGAAGAGTTTGACCGTTACTTTGCTAAAATCAAAGTGTTTGGTGAATGCCAGCACAATAAAAAACAATGTGGTACTTTTGTATGCATTCGATAAAGGATCATCGGGTGTTGGCCCATGCAATACTATCTCTACTGCCGGCTCTGCCTTTCCGGTGTGCTCATTCCATACCAACGGCACATCGGAGTGCAGATCGTCTTCAGTAGAAAGAGGTGCTGTGTTTTGCGAGAGATCAAATTCATCAATAATAAATGCGTGCATGCGCTTGATTGTCTGAACGGTCATCTCTGCTTGTTTTCGCGCAAATTCTCTTGCGTCTGCCCTCTTCAGCTCCACTTCCCCCGCCGAAACAACGTAGCCAAACATACCACGGTTGTCGGCATGTGCCAGGAGCTGTAACACTGGCTGATCATCTGCAAATTGATCACGATGCTGTTGGATATACTCAAACGTGAACGGGTTAATTTCTGCCTCCACCACAAGAAACACTCTCCTTACCGTGGTATCTAAAATTCTCATTTCCTCACAAAGACGAACCTGCGAGTATGGGCCATCTTCGCCCCACAAGAGGCCTCTCTCTTTTGCTGTGAGTTTTTTATCTTTGTCTCGTCCTTTTTTCATATCGTAATATATACCACCCCCTTGTATGGCCTACATGCAGTCTTCAAATTCTTCCGGGGTAAGGTCGATTAAAATACGAAGAGTTTTCTTGGTTTTAGTATCGGTAAACGTGGTGCCATACTGTTCTCACACAGATACCAGCTCGATACCAACCACCCCTCCTTCCCTCGCACGTTCTGCTATTTTTGCACGATATCCTGAATCAGCTTTCGCATGTTCCAAACACATGAGGATGACATCTTTGATGTTACGAGTAAGTTCACTCCGTGTTTTTCCCTGTGTATGACACCCGGGAAGAAGTGGCACCGAAGCCACGAAGAATCCGTCTTCCCCACGCTCAATGATCACCTTATATTGAGATGTTTTCTTCGCTGTTTTTGCCATGACGATATGGTAACTAAATCCAGTCCAGAATGCAATATGGAGATTTGAAGTCGCTAGTGCTCCCTACATACGCTACCATTTTCTTACGATGATCATCATGCTGGGCGCTCCGCCTCCTGTGGCGATGACATCGTAGTGTGTGGGCATTTTAGTGGATATGCCTAAGTATTTCATCTACCACGGTATCTATAGATCTAGTGGCATCAATCAGTATCGTTCCTCTTTGCTTAGAATAAACATCGACTCCTTTATTCCATTCAAGCTGTCTTGCAAGATCATCGGGATGTCTGCCAAAATCATTGTTTGTTCTCTTTAGCAAACGCTCTCTCAAAGTGTCATTATCAACATGTAGTGTAAACACTTTTGCAAAATATTCTTTAAAATCTTCTTGATTCATTGCTCCGCCACACACAAAGGTGTCTTCCTCATTGTCCTTTAATTTTTCATCAACGCGGTCTTTATCCCAAATCCAATTGAGTTGTGATTTTTCTTCGCTCGGTATGCCTGTGTTAGGATCTCCATAAAATCCAAAAGCTTCATCTGCCTCAATTGCACTATACCCACGTTTCTGAAGCTCCTGACAGACTGTAGTCTTACCAGTACCAGATATTCCTTCGATAAGATATACAAGCATGATACTCAAACTAGATTTAGTTCACCATATCCTACAATTATTGAGCTATTTCCCCAAATCCAAGGTCTCATCAATGCGAATCTGCGCGATAAAATCGGGAACGTGAGACACCAAGATCATCGCGCCACTGTAGCTATCGAGTGCTTTGGCGATCGCGGGAAGATGACGAAAGTTGATGTGGTTGGTGGGTTCGTCGAGGATCAGGATGCCGGGTTCGAGTAATACGAGCCCGGCGAACGCAACCAATCCTTTTTGCCCTTCGGAGAGCGCACCGATCTTTGTATAGATGACTTCTTTTGTGATGAGAAAACTCGCGGCCACACTTCGCATCCGTTCTTCGTTGAAGTGTATGCCCGAAGCTTCCATCGCTTTTTGAAGTGAATGGTAGACGGTATCAGTAAAATCAAGAGTGGAGAAATCTTGGCGGTAGTAACCGATACGGACACCACCGCCGAGGGCGGAGCCCTCGGCGGTCCCTGTCGCAAGTGCCTCAAGAAGCGTACTCTTCCCTATCCCATTTGGCCCTTTCAACAAAAGATGCGTATTTTTTCGCAGAATAATCGACGTTGTGTGTTTTTTTATTTTCCCCAGTTTCCGAGTAGTAAACGACGTGATTGAAAGAAGATCACCACCAATATCCTTTTGTACAGGAATGCTGAACGGACGAATCGCACTATCTTCTTTTCGTACGGCCACGACAGAGTCCGCAAGCTCTTCCGCTTTCTCGCGCATCTTTTTCGCAACAAGTCGCATCTTTCCGCCCTTCTGTGCAAACTGACCCGCTTGCGCTTTTTTCGCCTCTATCCCTTTCGCAAGCTGTGCATTTTTGCGATTCTCCTTTTCGATACGCACTACAATGTCTCTGACCACGTCAGAATAGTTACCAACGTACTGCTCAATTTTGCGTGTATGAATATCTAAATAAAACACCCCTTCAGTAAATGCATTTAGAAAATCAGCATCGTGAGAAATCACAATCACCGTCTTTGGATAGTCACGGAGAAATGCAGTGAGATGTGCAATGCCCGCATGGTCGAGATTATTCGTCGGCTCGTCGAGCAAAAGGAGATCTGGATTCTGAATCAATGCTGACGCGAGCAAGAGCCGAGCTTGCTGTCCTCCCGAAAATGAAGAAACAACGCGATCGTGAATTTTCTCATGTCCCTTCAGCTCGACTACATCAAGCACCGCATCGATACGTGGATCGATGTCATAGATAGTCTCCGAGAAACAGGCTTGAAAAAATGCACGAACGGTGAGCGGGAGCTGTTCACGAGGAATCACCTGCCGAGCCGTTGCGATACTTGTCCCTCTCACGACATTAATGGTGCCGGCAGAGGGCGTATGCGCACCACAGAGGAGATCAAAAAGCGTGCTCTTTCCGGCACCATTTTGCCCCATGAGCGCTATCTTTGAGCCACGCCGAATAGAAAGATCCACCGAATCCAAAATCGGCTTTGCGTGGGTATATTCAAATGATACGCCGTCAAATCGGACGATGGTTTCCTGCTTACTCATATTTCAGGACGTCACTATAGCACACAGTGACCATATATCTATTCACTCATACGGAGATAAATCACCGTAGACACTCGCAAGAAGTGCAAGATCTTTTTTTGAGCGCACGAGAAGCTGAATGTTTTTGTATGCTTCTTGTTCTAATATAGCCATACCATAGCTGTCATGCACGCGTTCTGTATACATACGACGAAACGCTTCAAAATCTTTAATAAAACAATCACCACCTGCGCCACGTCCCCCATTGTGAAAAACTTCTGTGTGACTTAGCCCAATACGGGGATCGTGTATCAGTGCACTCCGTATGTGTTCCCAACTACCCCCCGTTTTCTCAACTAAGTCGTAGAGAATGTTCATGAAAATCACTTTGGTAAAAAGAAAACAGTTTCCCGCATATTTTACAAATTCAGCATCACGCGCTGACATGATCCGCTCATACGGCGCAGTCGGCAACACAGACAAAATCTCTTCTGCTCGTTTTCGGTATTCAATCGTGTCCACTGGCATACCAACAATATTTCTCTGTGGATGAGCCGCATCGTATGCCGCCGTTTTTTCAACCAGAAACTCTGGGCTATGAAACAAGAATATATCTGGAAATAGCGCTTGCAACGTTTCAGTCGTACCAGGAATGATGGTTGACTTAATAACCGCTGTTTTCCCTGTTCCAACATTTGTTAATGCATCACGGACATAGCTATCGTTGAATCCGTCTTCGGTGGTCGGTGTGGGGACAGCAATAAAGACAATGTCACAGAGAGATATCTTTGTTTTATTACCAACGTATTCAGCTTCAAGCGCGTAGCGCACCACAGGAAAACCACGCGCCTCAAAATCATTCGCGTAGTTTTTCCCAATCCACCCCTGTCCGATAAATCCTATGGTCACAAATACTACAGTACCATATTCGTCTATGAGAGTGTGTACGTAAGGCGCGGTCGAAATGAACAATAACTGTTCTGCGTAGGCATATGTTAGGGCGTCTCTATAGTAACAAAAAGACCCCTTTGCCATCGCTCTACCACTTGACAGAGGTGGATTAGAGAGTATGATTTTATCATACTCTCTAATCATATTATATTCTATGTCTACAATATCTGTTCCATTGTCAGCAGAATTGGAGGATCGCCTTAATGTCCTTGTCGCAGAGGGGGTGGGCACTAGCCGTGCCGATGTAATGCGACGTGCGCTGATACAGTTTGCCGAAGAAGAAGCTGTTACCGCTGTACTCAAAGCTGAACGAGAGGTGGCGCAAGGGAAGATCCTACGAGGTGATGCGCGAAAGGTATTATTAGACGCCTAAAAAATACCACCCGTAATCATCCATAGTATGGAAGTCTCTTTCACCCCACAGTTCAGACGACAATTCAAAAAATTACCACACGCACTTCAAGAGGAAGTTCTCGAGAAAATTGCGTTATTTAAGGAAATCCAGCAACATCCACAGTTGCATGTACATACACTACAGGGAAAACTAGCAGGACGATGGAGCTTTTCTGTAAACTATCGTTTTCGTATTGTTTTTACCTGGGAGGTGCCTGATGTGTCCGCAATTTTTCTTACCGTTGGTGATCATTCTATCTATGACTGATACCCATGAGATATGATACGCTTGTTCACCGGAAGCTCTAAAACCCCTAAATAGTAACCCTGCGAGTTCCTCACAGAAACTTCCCCCGCTTCTGTCGGTGATATGAAATGGCAAAACGGTGTGATTCGGCATTGGCGAGGAGGATGGCGTTTTCGTGCGTACTGGTGAGCGTCTTGGGACCGAGGATTTTTTTCGGACGATGATATTCGTCTTTGGTCACCGCGACAACGGGAATGGTGATGCCATATTTTTTGAGAATAAACTCGGCGGCATTTTTCTGTGCGATACCACCGTCTACCACGATGATCTGTGGCAGGCGCCATTCATTATGTGCAAGACGTCGATCAAGAATCTCGCGGAGTGCGGCGGGATCATTGGATACGGTAACACTGTGGATTTTGAATTTGCGATACTCATTTTTCTGTACTGCCTCATTCTCTACTACCGTCATAACGCCGACCATATCGGTACCGCCAAGATGCGCGACATCGTACGCTTCAATACGGAGAGTATCAGTCGTCTCACGTTCATATAGATCACGCTTCATGAGCGCAATATCTTGAATGTGCGTCAGTGCTTGTATTTTTCGTTTGATCTCGGCTGCCTTTTCAAATTCTTGTTTCTTTGCGTATGCACGCATGTCTTGTGCGAGAATCTTCAATAGTTGCTGTTTCTTCCCCTCAAAAAAGAGTCTGATGTGTCGAATGGTTTTGTTGTATTCTGCCTTTGATTGTTGTGCGGGATAGAGCCCGATCTGTTGATTGAAATCAATAGTACCCCGTCCCATCTTTGTCGTAATTTGTGCAAGTGGCTTTTTGGTATCATAAAATTTGAAAATCTTACGGACGATGGAGAGCGCTTCACGAAACAGCAACCCGCTTGGAAATGGGCCGAAGATATACTTCAGTTCCTTCGCCGTGAAGCGCTCGGTGAGGTCCTTACCACGCACCACAAGGACACGCGGATACTCTTCGTTTGTGATCACGAGGTGATTAAAGGTCTTGTCATCTTTGGCACGAGTATTGTACTTTGGCTTGTGTGTCCGAATGAGATTTGCTTCAAGAATGAGTGCTTCAAGAACAGAATCAGTTTCTGTCCATTCTATGTCAATCGCCTCTACGACCATCTGCTCGATGAGTGCACTACGTTTTTCGATGAGATCATTGGCAAAATAACTCCGCACGCGCGAACGCAGGGACGTCGCCTTGCCGATGTACAAGATGCGCTTCCGTTTGCCAAGAAAGAAATACACACCAGGTGTATCGGGTAATTTCAGTTTTTGTAGGTCTTGACTTGTCATGGTGTTTATTGTACCTTCAAGCAGAGATTCTGATCCCTCTCCCAACCCCTATACCCGAAGCATCGGCAGCGAAAATTCCGTCACCGAGCTGATAAGGATTCCTCTCTCCTCCCGCATCATGATCTCATAGGACGTGTTTCCGTCCAAGCATTGTCGTAGCGTGTGGTTAAACCACAGCGCAATCTCCTGCACATAGTCTTTTGTATATAAGGCCAAGTTTGATTTTTTTGGTATGAATGGACGAATCCACCGATTGGTATTCTCGACCAGACCCTTCTCCCATGAATGATACGGGTGACAGAAGTGGTTGCATAAAACATACAACCATTGACAAGTAGTCATTTCCTTGCTATACTCTATAGATAGTTCTTTGATAGAGAATCACTGTTTGAGATGAGCTTTTTGAGCCTTAAATCAGGGCCTAGAAAGCTCGTCTCAAACTGAGGCAAG
>CAZTKT010000029.1:0-10305 GCA_964614265.1 uncultured Candidatus Saccharibacteria bacterium
AGTACTATCGTGAACAATTACCAGAGGGGTGCAGAAAGGGGTGGACTTATTCAGCTGTTTGACAGTACCCCCTGCAATTGCTAGTATGCGTTCGTCCATAGCGTCCATTTCGAGACGAGTCAAGATGAGTCAAGGCAAGCAAGCAGAGGGGTGTCTGGTGTGTACCGAGGTATTCATCGGTGGTTGGGCGGTGTGTAGTCCCTTCTGCCGGTTTCTGTCTCATGTACCCGCCTGGCACCACGGTGTGTACCGATGACATGGCAAAAACATCAGTTAAAGTAAGAGCAGAGCGGACCCCGAAATTTAAGAGTCGGGTCATTCGCCGTTGTTTTGCCTGCGGACGTCGACGAGGCTATCTTCGCGATTTTGGTCTCTGTCGTATTTGTTTTCGTGAGATGGCGAATGAGGGGAAGATTCCTGGTATTAAGAAATCATCATGGTAAGCGACTCAGTAGGAGATTTTATTATTCGTCTGAAAAACGCAGGAGCAGTGCGTAAGGAGGCGGTGTCTGTGCCGTATTCAAAGTTTCGACACGCGGTTGCCGATACACTCGTGCGAACGGGATACGTCAAGAGTGCGACAAAGCGAGGGAAGAAGGTCAAGAAGACGCTCGATGTTGAGCTGTTGTACAGCAACGGTGAACATTGCATTCGTGGTGTACAGCGAGTCTCAAAGCCAGGGAGACGCATGTATGCGGGTGTTGAAGACATTCGCCCAGTAAAGTTTGGTACCGGTACACTTGTGCTGTCTACGCCTACGGGCGTCATCACGGGTGAAGAGGCGCGCAAGCAACGAGTGGGTGGTGAGCAGTTATTTATTATTTGGTAGGTTATTACAGTATGAGTCGTCTCGGTAAAAAACCAATCCACATTCCCGCCGGTGTCACCGCGGCCTTTGCTGATGGCGTCTTGACAATGAAAGGGCCGAAGGGGGAGCTCGCACGCACGTTTACCACTGACGTGTCGCTCACTCTCTCCGGCAGTGAGATTACCCTCTTACCTGCAGTCGAGAGCAACTACACCAGAGCGCTCTGGGGAACGTACGCGGCGCATATTTATAATATGATTCAGGGGGTCACGGAAGGATTTACCAAGAGGCTTGAAATTGAAGGTGTGGGGTACCGCGCAGAGGTGAAGGGGACCGCACTGAGTCTCATGGTCGGTTTTTCTCATCCTGTCTTGATTCCAATTCCCGCAGGTCTCACCGTTTCGGTCGAAAAGAATGTGGTGGTGATATCCGGTATTGATAAAGATATGGTTGGGCAATATGCGGCAGTGGTGCGTATCACAAAACCGCCAGAACCTTATAAAGGAAAGGGAATTCATTATGCGGGGGAATTTATCTTGCGTAAGCAGGGTAAGCGGGCGAGCGCCTAAGGACGAGAGAGCTATATGAAAACGACACTCGAAAAAACACAGAAACGAAACCGACGACATGCTCGTATTCGTGCGCGCGTGACGGGTACGGCGACTCGTCCACGTCTAGCGGTCTTTCGAAGTAACCATGCGCTCTACGCGCAGTTGATCGATGATGAGCGGGCAGTGACTCTCGCGGCGGCAGATTCACGGGTCACGAGTGGTGCCACACTGCGCGACCGAGCTGTTGCGCTCGGGGTAGTTATTGGGACAAAGGCCAAAGAGCACGGGATCACGACGGTGGTATTCGATCGGGGAGGGTTTCAGTACCAAGGGGTGATCGCGGCGTTTGCTGAGAGCGCACGTGCCGCGGGGCTCCTCTTTTAATCACGCTAATAATCCTCATTTTTATCACAAAAGTTTTATGATAGACGATACTACAACAGACGTGCCAGATATTGAGGAAGCGTTGGCAGTGGTTGCCGAGGGTATCGCTTCTGAGGAAGGGGGCGAGGAGCTCTCTGTGGTAGAAGAAGTGCCTCGCGTGACTGCTACCCCCGGGGAGCCTCCTCGTCGTAATCAGCGCCGACAGCGACGGACGACCCGTCGAGAGGAACGAGTTCGTCCAGAGTTTGATCAAAAGATCATTAGTATTCGACGGGTGACGCGCGTGATGGCAGGCGGACGGCGTTTTAGCTTCAGTGTTGCGATTGTCGCAGGGAACAAGAAAGGTCGCGTTGGTGTGGGGATTGGGAAGGCGGGCGACACACAGCTCGCAATTGAAAAGGCATTGCGCAGTGCACGAAAAAATATGATCGATGTGCCGATGGATGCAGAACGAAATATCCCACATGACGTGATGATGAAATACGCGGCGAGCCAGATTATGATTCGACCGGCACCGGGGCGTGGGATTGTCGCAGGAAGCTCGGTACGTACGGTGCTTGAGCTTGCAGGGGTGAAGGATGTGACGGCAAAAGTGTTTTCTCGAAGCAAGAACAAACTCAATAATGCGCGAGCGGCGGTACAGGCACTTGCCTCTTTGCGCATGGTAGATTCCGCACAATCGTAAACTGTTTCGTTATGCAATTACATCAATTACAACCAAAGACCGAACGAAAAACCGCCAGACGTATTGGTCGTGGCGGTAAGCGTGGGAAGACGTCGGGTCGTGGTATGAAAGGCCAGAAGGCGCGTACTGGTAATAGCACTCGTCCAGAAATGCGTGAATTTATCAAGAAAATTCCAAAGCTTCGTGGCCATGGAAAGAATCGTGCACTCACGGTCAATGCAGAACGCGTGCGCCCAGTGGTGATCAACCTCGGGGTGCTCGATGGAGCGTTTGAGGTCGGTGCGACGATTACTCCAGCGACGCTTGTTGCACGGGGTCTCATCAGCCGAAGCGGCAAACGCCTGCCCACGGTTAAGATTCTGGGGAACGGGGAGCTCTCTAAACGCCTCGTTATAACCACCTGTCTCGTCTCAGAAAGTGCCCGTACAAAGATCGAGGCGCAAGGTGGTACTATACAGTAACGAGCACAACAATGAATACGTTTGTACACAAACTCAAGCTCATGGTGACTGACGCGGCAATTCGTAACCGGATTCTTTTTGTGCTCGGTGGTCTTTTGGTATTTCGCGCACTCTCGAACGTGCCTGTACCGGGGATTGATGTACTGCGCCTTGAGGGGTTTCTTACCAATAATCAGCTTCTTGGTTTTTTTAATATTTTTTCTGGCGGAGGGTTGGCAAATCTTTCTATTGTTATGCTCGGGGTAAGCCCCTACATTACCGCGTCAATCATCATGCAGTTGTTGACGGTCATGTCACCAAAGTTGAAAGCGATTTATACCGACGAGGGGGAGAGCGGACGGCATAGTTTTACCCAGTACACACGTCTCCTCTCACTCCCGCTAGGGGTGTTACAGGGGTTTGGATTTCTCACTCTGTTGCAAAATCAGGGGGTGATCGTCGGTGCGTCCACCCTTTCATTTGTTACAAGCCTCATTGTGATTGTGGCCGGTTCAGCACTGTTGATGTGGATCGCGGAGCTCATGACCGAATTTGGTATCGGCAACGGTGTGTCAATTATCATCTTCTCTGGTATTGTCGCCAACCTCCCCTCGACGGTGGGGCAACTTCTCTTTACCTTCGATATGGCACAGCTCCCCCTCTATATTGGACTTGTGGTAGCTACGTTGGTGGTGGTGTACGGGATCGTCATTATGACGGAGGCGGAACGTCCGGTGTCTATTACGTACGCCAAACAAGTACGTGGGGGACAGACCTATGGAGGTGTCTCATCGTACCTTCCGCTTCGGATCAACCAGGCGGGGGTGATCCCGATTATTTTTGCAGGGTCAATTCTCCTGTTTCCGCAGATGATTTTAAATGTGTTGCGTGGGGTGGAGTCGGCATGGATCGCACGCGCTTCTGAGCTCGTGCTCGCTTTTCTTGCGAATCAAGTATGGTATGGCATCACATATTTTGTGCTTGTCTTCCTCTTTACCTATTTCTATACGGCAGTAACATTTGATCCAGATTCGATTTCACAAAATCTCCAACGAAATGGTGCCTTCATTGCAGGGGTCCGACCGGGCACTCATACCTCGCAACATCTGGGAGCGATTATTACCCGACTAACGCTCGTCGGGGCGTTTTTCCTTGGTATCGTGGCGATTTTACCACTCGTCATGCAAGCACTTACTGGTTTTCAGGCACTTGCGATCGGAGGTACTGCACTGTTGATTGTGGTCTCTGTCGCTCTCGAGATCGTTCGCCGTATTGATTCACAGCTCTCGATGCGGGAATATTAGAAGCGCGCTATACTACGGGGATACACTATGTCAGGTCATCTCATCCTTCTTATAAGTGTCCCTGGTGGTGGTAAGGGTGTCTTACTTGAGTATCTCAAGGGAACAGTCCCACAGCTTACCTTTGCGGTTTCTTGCACCACGCGCACGCCACGTCCTGGGGAAGTAGAGGGCAAGAACTATTTTTTTGTTTCAAAGGAAGTCTTCCAAAATCATATCGATGCAGGAGATTTTGTGGAGTGGGTAGAACAAGATGGTGGTCATATGTATGGTACGCTACGATCCGAATTACTTGAGCCACTGACAGAGGGAACGATCGTGGTGCGGGAAGTTGAGGTACGGGGTGCTCGTGCGATTAGAGCGCTCGTACCGCCCGAGAATCTCACAGTGATTTTTGTTGATGCGGATGGGTGGGAGGTTCTTGAGCAACGAATACAATCGCGAGCACCGATATCGGCAGAAGAACTCGCACATCGCAAAGAACGTTTTGAAACAGAACGTTTGTTTATTTCTGAGGCTGATGTCGTCGTACACAACTATGAGGGTGCTCTCGACGAGGCAAAGCGGGAGCTCATGGTGGTGGTGCAGGGCGTCATTGCTAGGATGGAAAACACGCGAGGCGTATAGTATTACGGGTATGTCTCCTCTCTCTGTCATTTTTATCGGTCCACAAGGAAGTGGAAAGGGCACACAGCTCGAGAAGCTTGAAGGGGTGGTGCGTGCGCGTGATACGGCACAACGGGTTGTGGTGATCCAGACTGGGCGCTTGTTTCGCGCCCTTTCTCGAGCGGAGCATTATACGGGACGGCGCGTGAAAGAGGCCATTGCTTCAGGGGCACTACAACCGCTCTTCCTGACGTCAGTACTCTGGGGAGACGCGATGATCACACAGATGGATTCGACTTGTCATTTACTCATGGATGGGTTTCCGCGCACCGTTGCACAGGCGGAGATACTCGAAAGCGCCTTTCAATTTTATGAACGAAAGGAGGTGGTGGTCGTTAACTGTACGATATCAGAGGATGTCGCACGAGCGCGGATGCAGACCCGTGCGCGAAGCGATGATACCGAAGTGGCGATTGAGGAACGTCTCCGCTTGTATCACGAAGAAACGCTACTGGTACTCGATTTCTATCGTACTCGACCGAATACGAGGGTACTTGATGTAGATGCCATACAGGCAATCGAAGAGATACACGCACGTATCCTTGCGTACCTCGGTCTGTGATGATCAGTACACTGACGACAATGCTTACCTATAAAACGCCAGAAGAAATAGAATACTTACGCGCGGGCGGTGCGATCCTTGCGCGAATTCTTGATGAACTATCAGCTCTCGTCGCGCCTGGAGTCTCGACCGAATATCTGAACGATGAGGCGCTCGATAAAATGGAGCGGTATGGCGTGGAGCCGGTCTTGCTTGGGTACCATCCAGTGTTTTCGTCTCGCCCCTATCCTGCGGCGATCTGTACTTCCGTTAATGAGGTGGTGGTGCATGGTATTCCAAATGAACATCCGTATATCCTCAAAGAGGGCGACATCATTGGTATCGATATATCGGTGGGCTACAACGGTATGATTGTGGATTCGGCGCGCACGGTGGCGGTTGGGAGCATTTCTTCCGATGCACGAAAACTAATACACGTCACAAAAGAAGCCTTAACGGTGGGGATACAAGCCGCGAAGGTCGGGGGTCATGTTGGGGACATTGGTCACGCGATCGAAACATATGTGCGACCCCACGGATATGGCATTGTGGAAGAGCTCTGTGGCCATGGGGTGGGGTATGCGGTGCACGAGGATCCTTCAGTACAAAATATTGGAAAGAAAGGAACGGGCCCCAAACTTACAGAGGGGCTCGTCCTTGCGATCGAGCCAATGCTCACGCTCGGGACAAAAGACGTCATCTTTGATGAAGAAGATGGATACACTGTGCGAACGAAAGACGGATCACTGAGTGCCCATTTTGAGCACACGATCGTTATTCTCAAAGATGGCCCGGAAATACTGACGTTGTCTCGGTGATGTATATGATTGGAGCGCGATATATGTTGTGTCAAAGAATCTATTGAACAAAGCCATTTTTTATACTATACTGCGCACATTATGGCATCTGATATCACTAAAAAGCAGGAAATGCACAAGGAGCGGACGCTCGTGATCATTAAGCCTGACGGTGTTCAACGGGGTCTTATCGGCGAGATAATCAGCCGTTTTGAGCGCACGGGGCTTAAATTTATCGGGTTTAAATTTCTTGTGCCGACCACTGAGCAGTGCCTGGTCCACTACAACAAGGATGAAGAGTGGTTTTTGCGGAAGGGTAATCGGGTGATCGAGGATCTCAAAGCGCAGGGATTGTCAGTTGAAAAGGACGCTCTGGCCTATGGGAAGGGTATTATTGATACGATTATTGCATTTATGACCGCGGGGCCGGTGCTCGCGATGGTGATTGAGGGGAATCAATCAGTGGCGATCGTGACGAAGATTACTGGTTCGACAGAGCCCGCGACCTCAGACGTCGGGACGATCCGTGGGGATTTGACAGTTGATTCATATAGCCATTCAACGGTACAAAATCGGGCGGTGCGTAACCTCCTTCATTCATCGGAATCTCCTGAAGAAGCGGCACGAGAAATTGCGGTGTGGTTTTCTCCCGCGGAGTTGATCAACTACAAGACAACGCAGGAGCGTATTCTCTACGATGTCAATCTTGATGGTATCCTTGATTGAGTCGAGGAAGTGATATACTAGAGGGGAGGGTTGCTGAATGCATGTTTCTCTTAACGCATTATACAGGGATCTCGAACTCGCAATACGCCAATGAAAACCACAAGGATTTCAGAGGACATTGGATAGAGAACCCACCTAGTCTTTTCTAGGGACATGCGCTCACGCAACCCTCATATCAAAACCCCGCGTTGCGGGGTTTTGATATGTATTGTGTATTTTGTACCTACTGAGCGTATAATGAAGCTCTATGTGGCTACGTAGCAAAATATTCCGGTTCTTTCTGATCGCTCTTGTGGTGCTTGCTGTGACTAACAAGATCGCACTACATTTTTTTCTTTTCTGGACAGTTCCATGGATTGATATACCGATGCACATGCTCGGCGGAGTGGTTGTGGCATTCGGGTTTCTTATGGTGTTTCGTGGATATGTCTCGGGCGGTTTCGCACGAGGATTGATCACCACCATCGTGGTTGTTTTTTCAATAGGAGTGTCGTGGGAGGTATTTGAATTGTCTGGGGGGATCACTGACCTTACTGATTTTTGGTATGTATTCGATACGATACAGGACCTCGCTATGGACATCCTCGGTGGCTTTCTGGGGTATGTGTGTGCTCGCATGAATACGCTTGCGATGCATAAAGAATCCACTCTTGCTTAGTATATGAGTACACCACAGACACTAGCCTCAACTATTCACTTCCACGGCGGTGTCGGGAGTGTCACCGGCGCTAACTTTTTGCTTGACTGTGGAAAGACACAGATACTGCTCGACTGTGGGCTAGTGCAGGGTGATCGATTCGCGCGAAAAGAAAACGCGATGCCGTTTGGGTACCGTCCGGCAGACGTTGATGCGCTCATTGTCTCACATGCACATGCGGATCACATCGGTCGCATTCCCAAACTGATGCGTGAAGGATTTGCCGGAACCATTTATTCGACTGCACCAACGAAAGCGCTTGCTGAACTAATGTTTCAAGACGCATACCACATTATGGTCGCCGAGGCGGCACAGTACCATGAGCCGATTCTCTACGACGAGAAAGACATCACGATGGCACTTTCCCATTGGAAGGGGATACCGTACCAGACACAGATACCAGTGAAAGACGGCGTGTCCTTTTTGTTGCGCAACGCAGGACATATTCTTGGTTCTGCATTTGTGGAACTCAAAAGAGGCGGACGAACGCTCGTCTATTCAGGAGATATTGGTAATGTACCTCAGCCATTACTTGATGCGCCGGATATTCCTGCGGGGTATCAGTATCTCATTATGGAAAGTGTCTATGGTGACCGCGCGCATGAGGGTGTTTCGACGAGAAGTGATCTGCTCCTTGAACACATCGAAGATATGATCGCTCGTACGGGTACCTTGATCATCCCCGCATTCTCACTTGAGCGAACACAGAGCATGCTTTTTGAAATTAATAACTTTATCGAGCAGAAGCGGATCCCAGCGATTCCCGTCTTTCTTGACTCTCCACTGGCGATTGCAGTGACTGATGTCTATACTGCACATACTGATTTTCTGAAAAAAGAGGTTCAGGCGCAGATTAAGGCAGGAGACGATATATTTGATTTTCCCAAACTGTCATTTACCAAAACGGTGTCTGCCTCTCATGAAATTATCACGGTACCAAACCCAAAGATCATCATCGCTGGTTCTGGTATGTCTCATGGGGGGAGGATCCGGACGCATGAAAAACACTATCTCTCTGATCCGAATACCACGCTCCTCCTTGTCGGCTATCAAGCGGTCGGGAGTGTCGGACGATTATTGCAAGATGGTGCAAAGACCATACGTATCGATGGTACTATGGTGCGGGTCAACGCACGGGTCAGAGTCATTCATGGGTATTCGGGACACGCCGATCGAGAGGGATTGATTGATTTTGTTGCAGAGGGTGGAGAGCACATCGAACAGGTGTTTGTCACGATGGGGGAGGAGCGCGCATCTCTGTTTCTTGTTCAGCGGTTGCGAGACTATCTGGGAGTGCATGCGACCGCACCTGAGGCGGGGAGTGCAGTGGAGATACAGTTTTAGGCATATTGAACGTAGTGAATCACCGGACTATAAAAAGCCTCTTCGAGAGGCTTTTTACCCGTGACATCTTTTTTTGAGCAGTGTTATCGCACCTTTGCAACAAGACGATTGAAGGCATCGGGGCGATCTTTGGCGAGGGTGGAAAGAATCTTGCGGTCAATAGCGACGCTTTTTTCGTTCAAGAGGTGTATAAAGGCACTATAACTCATGCCATGTGTGCGAATAGCGGCATTGATACGGGCGATCCAGAGAGTACGGAAATCACCCTTTTTATCTCGACGGTGGTTAAACGCGTGTAGTTGTGCATGGTAGATCGCATCTCGTGCCGCGCGCTTCTTTGTGGAGCGGCTAAACCGATAGCCTTTTACCGCCTCAAGAATATTGCGACGTCTCTTTGCGGCCATTACTCCTCCTTTTACTCGAGCCATAGTGGTAGTAGTTAAAAATTAGTAGGGTTAGGCGCCGGTTCCGGGAAGAAAACGACGAGTGATACGCTTGGAAAGTGTCAGTGTAGAGGCTCGTTTCCGTCTCAGGCGTGAGGCGCCGGACTGCTTTGCATTAAAGTGGTCCTGACCGGGTTTACGGGCAATGATCTTGCCGTTTTTTGTCACGCGGAGACGTTTGGTAAACGATTTATTTGTTTTCATGGTAAATGCTCCTGTGAGCGTTAGCGAACTAGAGAATTACGAAGGTGTATGTTACTTGGTACTTACCCGCTCAAGAGTGGTCGAAAATCCTTTCGGGCTCCTCTTGATAGGGTCAGCGATCTTATAGTCCGCGGGGATGAGCTTTAAAAATCGCTCAAGTCGCTCTTTTAAGAACCCTTCTTCCATATACTTGTACCGTCCCCAGAGGAATAGGTCAATCTTGACACGATGACCTTCCTCAAGCCAGTTTGCCGCCCGCTTGGCTTTTAGCGCCAGGTCATGGTCACCGGTACCGATCTTGACCTGTACTCCCTTGGTCTCGGTGACATGCGACTTCGCCCGCATCTCCTTTGCCTTTTTTTGTTGCTCATACTGGAACTTCCCATAGTCCATTATCTTTGCAACAGGGGGCTTCGCATTTGGGGAGATCTCGATCAAATCAAGTCCTATCTCTCGAGCCTGTCGCATCGCCTCGTCTCTTGCGATTACACCTAAATTGGCGCCATCTGCGCCAATGACTCGCAACTCAAGTGCTCGAATTGATTGATTTATTCGGATGCGTTCTTTCAAAATGCTTCTCGATAAAAATAAGCGGGTACCATAGAGCTGGAAACCACGCAGAACACCAGCCAAAAGTACCATACACTGTAGAGTTCTGCAAGGGTGTGTCCAAGACGACCACATCGGTGACAGTTTGGCGGCATGCTGATAATACTCC
>CAZTKT010000030.1:0-8592 GCA_964614265.1 uncultured Candidatus Saccharibacteria bacterium
TTCTCATCACTCATTGTGGTTAATGAGTGCAGGATGTATGTGAGCTTAGTCACCTGGCAGGTATAGCAGACATAGGGGCACCATTGGTTCCCACCATTCCCCTCTGCTATACTTCGGGCACGGTACATATGTTTGCTTTTATACTCTCAATCATCACACGTGGTGGCTACAGCGGTCTTTTTTTACTAATGGTGGCGGAAAACGTATTTCCGCCGATTCCCTCGGAAGTGATTTTACCCCTTGCGGGTTTTGCCGCTGCACGGGGAGAGTTACAGCTGTGGGCCGTCATTGTGTGGGCAACGATCGGTGCGGTGGTTGGCTGTCTACCATGGTACGTACTCGGCCGTTTCTTTACGAGTGAGCGCCTTAAACGACTCTCGGCACGCTACGGTCGCGTGTTTACATTTTCATCTTCTGATATTGATGTTGCCCAGACATGGTTCGAGAAACATGGTCAGAAAGTGGTCGTGTTCGCACGACTCGTGCCAACAGTGCGGACGCTTATATCGGTGCCGGCTGGTATTGCACGCATGCCACTCGTGCCGTTTCTCGCCTACTCATTTTTGGGAAGTGCTCTGTGGACGACCGCGCTCGTGTTGGTTGGGTATATATTACACAGCGAATATACTATTGTCTCTGGGTATATTGATCCGGTCGCAAAGGGAATCGTGTTTCTCATTGTGGCAGTGTATCTGTATCGTGTTATCACGTTTCGAACAGATGGTGACCGTTGAGAAAGATGCCACCTCTCTTGAGGTTTCCATGCTCGCGACGCACGTTGTTTTGCTCAGAGGTTATTAACAATCCTCTCTGTACCAAGTAAGTCAGTATGATACTATAGTACTCAGGAGGGGTTAATATCTTAACCGAAGTTAATAATTAGTATTGTTTAGATTATTTATGATTAAAATTACGTTACCAAGAATAAATTTTGTTGTCGTTGTCGCACTATTCATATCCGGCCTTTTGTTGGGTATGTGGCCAACGCAGACGTACGCGCAATCCCCAGGAACACCTCCGAGTCCACAATCAATCACTCAGGCAAGTTGTGTAACACCAGACAACCGTGGTTACTCGACCGCAACTCTTGCATGGACGACGTCAACGGGTGCAACTCGCTACCACTTGACAGTACATGGTACAGGTGGTTACGAGACAAATCTTTACGCATCTCCATACGAATTTTATCCTCGCGCAAATAATTCCTATAGTGTAGAGATATCTGCATGTAACGATAATGGGTGTAGCCCGTACGCAAAAAGCAGTTTTTTCTGTCATGCCTATGTTTCATCCCCACTCCCACCCCAAACCCCACCTCCACCATATTCCGCTCCAACCCCCAATGTCTTCATCGAACCCGCAGAGGCGACCCTGCAGGTGGGTGAGGAGCTTGCCATCAAGACACTATTTTCTCCTGATTGTCCCAAAGATATGAGTTGCACTACCTCACTCGAGGAGGTGTCAGGGTCAGTGGTCAGATCAGAAAACAGGAAGGTAGCGACAGTGAAGGTAATAGTGGGCTGTCCACCTGACGAGAATGATTGCCTCCAGGTGTTGAAAGTGAAAGCGGTCTCAAAAGGACATACCACCATCACTGTCCGCTATACCCGCGGAGGCCGCACATTTACCGACAGTATGCCAGTGAGGGTAGTAGCGAGAGGGAGTACTGATGGTGATGATACGGAACCAGATAAAGAGGAAGATGATACGACCTTTCCTGCAGACGACACTCCCACATACAATCACCCAATATACTCTCTCCAACACGATCTCTACTTCGGGATGATGTATGATCCTGACGTACGCACCCTCCAAACATTTCTCACCGAAATCGAATTATACACAGGCCCTATCACTGGCAATTTCTTTGGATTGACAAGGGCGGCAGTCAGGCAGTTTCAGCAAGATCACGATATAAACCCAACAGGCTACGTCGGTCCACTCACCCGAGCTGCACTGCGAGTCGTTGCCGCACAAGTGGGAGGAGGAGACTCTCCTGATTCTGATCCTAAACCCTATGGACCTGGGCTCTCCTTAGAACCATCAGAGGCGACCCTACAAGTCGGCAAAGACCTTACCATCAGAGCGATGTTTTCTCCATGCTCAGCTTCAGACAAAGAAGCGTTCTGTGCTCAGTACCGAAAAGACGTCTCGCCATCAGATGTCACCCTCACTTCCGCAGATACATCTATCGTCCGTGTAGTTCCACGAGGTGGTACCTGCCCTCCGGGTGCAAATTGTTTGATACAGTCTTTTGATGGACTAACCATTCGTGCCATAGCGCCAGGAAGGACCATCATCACTGCCCGCTATACCAAAAGTGGAAAGACCTACACCGCTCAGATGCCCGTGATGGTAACAAAAGATCCTGTCTCTACTGGAAATCCTGTATCTGCTCCAGGCCCCGAGGCAGATGGCACACTCACACTTGAGCCAGCGGTCGCAACCATATCTGTTGGTCAGGCACTGCCAGTGAAGGCGATGTTTACCCTAGCACGCCCCGCATGCCTCAATTCAGTACCTGCCTGCGATCTGCCGGTACCGACGCCCTTTGAGGTCAATATTCCGCTTCGCTCAACTGATCCAGCGGTCGCAGAATCCCTGTGTTCTCCAGGATCTGGACGAACCACCTGTATTGGTACTAACGGTGTTCGTGGTGTCAGGGCCGGGGGAGCACTCCTTATCGGTGTCTATACCACTGGAACAAAATCATTCTCAGCAATCATGGACGTGAGTGTACGGTAGAGACTCGTCTCAACGCGAGAAGCATGCAACAGCGCCCTTGGGCGCTGTTGTTGTGTATAGAGAGAAATCTATGCCCGTGAGACAGATGATATACTGAAAAGACGCATAGACTCGCGGTGGCCCCCTTGTTCATCTTTTGTGTCCACCACGCTTTCTTTTTTATGACAGTACTTACTTTTGGTTGGGACTATCCTCCCGTGAGAAATGGTGGGCTTGGCGTGGCGTGTATGGGACTGACTAGGGAGTTGTTACAACTGGGGGTGGAAGTCATATTTGTGTTGCCACAGGTACAGGATGTCGTGCCCGACACTCGTTTTATTTTTGGGCATATTGCGCGGGCACGATTACGAGAAATATCTTCACCGTTGGAACCATATCGTGGTTCACAGACCACCGTCGTGGGATATTCGCCGGATGGGAAACGGCGTTTGTATGCGCATAGTTTAATCACTGAAGTATATCAATATGCAGAGGAGGCAATGCATATTGCATCTGAAGAGGTATTTGATCTGATCCACGCGCACGACTGGACGGCGTATCTTGCTGGTGTCGCCGCAAAAATCGAAACTGGCAAGCCATTGATACTGCATGTGCACGCAACATCATTTGACCAAGCAGGGAGCACTAACATTGATTCGGATATCTATGCAATCGAACGGCATGCATTTCACGTAGCAGATGAGATTGTGACGGTGAGCGACTACACGAAACAAATGGTTGTTCGGCAGTATGGGGTTGATCCCGCGAAAATCTCAGTGGTACACAACGGTTGTGACGTGATTGATCCTGCGCGACTTCCTCGAGTACTGGAAGAATTAAAACAGGCAGGACATAAGATCATTATGTTTCATGGACGTATCACCATTCAAAAAGGGCTTGATTATTTTATTCATGCAGCACGGCGGGTGGTTGATGTGGACCCCCGTGTCATCTTTATTATTTCAGGATCGGGTGATATGGAACAGCAGATGATGCGACTGGTAGGTTCTCTTGGGCTTTCGGGGAACGTGCGATTTGCGGGTGCACTATGGGGGGAGGAACGGGACCGCATGTACCAAAGTGTTGACTTAGTAGTGATGCCCTCAGTATCAGAGCCCTTTGGACTGGTGCCACTTGAGTCGATTGCGCATGGTACACCGGTGTTGATCAGCAAGCAGTCAGGTGTTTCCGAAGTCTTAACGCACGTACTGAAGGTTGATTTCTGGGATGTTGAAGAGATGGCAAATAAAATGCTTGCCGCAGTGCGATACACACCACTGCACCAACAGCTCACACGGGAAAGCAAGCGTGAGTTATATCGTCTCACCTGGCGACGCGCGGCAGAAAAAGTTGTCGATATCTATCGGCGACTGTTGGAGCGAGTGATATAGCGACACATCCGTTCACAGAAGGTCGCGGTGATCTACCCAACCGAGATGCCACGTCTGTGGCCGTGCGAGTATATAATGGAGGTGTACTCCCATGCTTTCTGTCTGTCCATATTTTCATGTGCATCAACCCCACCGCATCAAGCGGTATCGAGTGTTTGATATTGGGAACGACCCAGACTATTTCAATGACGAATCGGAAACCGACCTCAATAATCGTCGGATCCTTGAAAAAGTAGCGCACAAATCATATCTACCCACAAATCGTATTCTCAAAGAACTACTTGATACTCATCCAGAGTTTCGGTTCGCACTTTCATTTTCTGGGACAGTCCTTGAACAATTTGAGATGTACGCACCAGAGGTGCTCGCATCGTTCCAAGAATTGGTCAAAAGCGGACGAGTGGAAATACTTGCGGATACCTATTATCACTCGCTTGCCTTTTTTTATTCCGTTCCCGAATTTGAACGGCAGGTACTGTTACATAGTGAGAAAATACAGCAACTTTTTCATGTGCAACCACGGGTCTTTCGAAACACCGAATTGTCCTATACCAACACGCTCGCACAGTGGTGCGATGCGCATGGCTACATAGGTATTTTGGCGGAAGGCTGGGAGCCGGTCTTGGGGTGGCGCAGTCCCAACTATGTGTATCAACCGGTCGAATGTGACACGATCAAAGTGTTACTCAAAAATTATCGTCTCTCTGACGACGTGGCATTTCGTTTTTCAGAACAAAGTTGGGCTGGGTGGCCACTTTCTGCTGAGACATTTGCATCATGGGTGCATGCGCATCACGGTAATGGGCAGACCGTCAACCTTTTCATGGACTATGAAACATTTGGTGAACATCAATGGGAACACAGTGGCATCTTTGATTTTTTGCGACATCTGCCACGCGCGTTACTCGCACATCGAGACACGGTCTTCAAGACACCAACAGAAACCATTCTGGCATATGACAGTGTCGGTCGTATCGATGTGCCACAGGTGCTCACGTGGGCAGATACCGACCGAGATCTCACCGCGTGGACGGGGAATGATATTCAAAAAGATGCCCTTGCGCGAGTGTACGCACTCGAACAAGAAATTCTCATGACGGACGATCAGACACTGATTGCAACATGGCGACGGTTACAAACATCTGATCATTTTTATTACATGTGCACCAAATGGTTTCAAGATGGTGATGTCCATGCGTACTTTAGTCCGTACCAATCCCCATATGATGCGTATATCGCTTTCATGAATGCCTTGAGTGATTTAGAATGGAGGGTACGGGATGTTCTCGCGCGACGTGCACACATCGTCACGTCGGGGCGAGGACGAATCACATCTCGCATTCGCGATTGGTTTGCACGGTGTTTTACCGTTGTCACCAGATGGGTGCGGAAGGTACGTACATTATTCATGTAACCACATATGAGTATGATCACCACAGAAGCAAAAAAGAAAGTGACGCGAATGAAGAAGCGCGCGCCAACACCTCGTCGAGTGGTACAGCATCCACACGCTACCGTCTTTGCAGAAGGCTCGGCATGTTTTTGGTGTACTGACGGACAAATTTTGGCATCACTCTTTGATTTAGAACAAGCCCTTGCCGGTATGAGTGTTGATGTCTATCGACACCATGTTTCAGATGACCGGAACGATTTTGCCGTGTGGGTTGAGTATGTGCTCTCTGACAAGCCGTGTGCCGATGCGTTACGGAAAGCAAAGACAAAAAAATCTGCTCTCTCTGCGTTGAAGAAAGTACACACCTCGTGAGCTAGTACACATGGCAAAGTATCTTACTCTTGCAAACGGTTCAATGCTCGTTGGCATTGATCAGGTCGGTCATGTGCGAGACATCTATTACCCGTATGTGGGATTAGAAAATCATGTCAGTAGTGCGGGGGGTTCTTTTGTCCATCGTGTCGGTGTGTGGATTGACGGGCGATTATCATGGCTTGATGATCCGTCATGGGACGTAGGAGTTGCGGTTGCAGAAGGGACAATGAGTGGTGTCACCACAGCGATCAATCGCGAGCTCGAGGTGACATTGCGACTGTGTGACGTGGTCGCACACGACAAGAATATTTTCACTCGGTTGGTGACAGTGAAAAATACCGCTTCAAAAAAACGTACGATCAAACTATATTTTGCACAGCAGTTTCGCATTGCTGAAGATCGGAGTGGCGCGACCGGCTTTTATGATCCACGGGTTCAGGCACTGATTCATTACAAAGGACGTATCAATTTTTTGGTCAATGCGATGTGGGGGACAAAAGGGTTTGATGACTACAGTCTTGGACTTTTTAATATGGAGTCTCGTGATGGCACCTACCAAGATGCACAGGATGGTGTCCTTGCAAAAAACCCTATCGAACACGGGTCAGTCGATTCAGTTATTGGTTTTTCTCTTGTACTTGAAGCAGAAACGCAAACTGATGTGACCTACTGGGTCGCAGTGGGGGAGACCGTCCATGCGGTCCACGCACTCAATGCGTATATGAAGAAGAAAGGATCTCGTTCGGTCGTACGCTCGACCACACAGTACTGGAAGGCGTGGCTTCGATCATCAGATCGGAAACGGTTACACATTCTTGATCCAGAGCTCGTGCATCTGTATCGAGAATCCCTTCTCGTGATGCGGGCGCATACCGATCGACGTGGCGGCATTATTGCATCGTCAGATTCTGACATCCTTAATTACGGACGTGATACATACAGCTATGTGTGGCCACGCGACGCGGCGATTTCCGCATGCGCATTTGATGTTGCGGGATACCATGACCTCTCACGGTCGCTCTTTACCTTTATTGGATCACTTCTTGAGCCAGGAGGATACTTGATGCAGAAGTACCGTCCGGACGGTGCGCTCGGAAGCTCGTGGTTGCCATGGATGCGGGAGGGGAAACCAGATTTACCCATACAAGAAGATGAGACGGCTACTATGTTGTATGCACTGTGGCAACATTTTCTATACACTCGAGATACCTCTTTTATGAAGAGTGCGTATCACACCATGGTCATGCCAATGGCTAATTTTATCTCGGCAAAAATACACAAGGCTACCGCATTACCGATGGAGAGCTATGATTTGTGGGAAGAGACCTTTGGTACGTCAACCTATACATCGGCGAGTGTATACGGAGGCCTCTGCGCTGCCGCCGCGTGCGCCAAACTTTTTGGTACTCGAGCGCAAGAACAGATATATCGTACGAGCGCCTCCACGCTCAAGCACGCAATCAGTACCCATCTATTTAACGAGGAGACGGGGACATTTCTTAAATACGTACGTTCAGTTGAGGGGGGACTTGAGAGAGACACAACACTTGATATAAGCGGATTCCATGGCCCACTCGTCTTTGGAGTATTTCCCGTGACTGATCCACGCATCACCCGGATGTTTGCCGCAGTGGAACGAGATCTGAAAGTGCAAACCTCCATTGGAGGGTATATACGCTACAGTGGAGACCGATATTATCGTGTGGGTGACCAGGATCCCTCAAACCCGTGGTTCGTGACCACGCTGTGGATTGCGCGTTATCACATTAAAAAAGCACAGACTCGGGGAGACCTTGCGCCGGCACTAGAGCTGTTGGAGTGGGCAGAGCACCACGCGCTCCCCACATATATGTTTCCTGAACAGATACATCCGTATACGGGTGCACCACTCTCAGCCACTCCGCTTGTCTGGAGTCATGCAGAATATGTACTGGCGGTGAATGAATACCTCGATGCGTACGAGCGACTCCCGAAGGGGTGAGGGTTACTTATCTGAATCGCTTTGCGGACAATAGTAAAATCCGCATATCGCGGGTGGTAATGTTAGTTGTGGTCGTTACTTCAAATTATGCGTTAGGTATAGAATCTCTGCCCCCACCCTCTTACGCCTAATCGCTATGACCCAATTTAGCCCTAAAGACCTTTATTTTTAAGCCGTTGAGTTCTGTGGTGGTGGACTTAGTAACTAAAAGCTGGAACCAAATACATTCTTGGGTGTTTGAAGCGTCTGAAGCAATCATAGGAAGTCGAGGTTTGGAAAGTAGCTTTGTTTCTTGAGGAAAAGAAGTATTTTATGATCACAGCATAAGAATTAAATACAGTGATATAATAGGTTTGTATAGAGAAATTCAACTTTAACCACATCAGCGATGCAGAAATGCCTACTTTTATAGCAAAGTATGCTTTTGGCTTACCTGATGACCAAATTTCTGAAGTTACATTTATATTTTGGTTAGTATATTATGTTGAGCGTCAAATAAAAGAGTTTATACCTGAGGGTATCTGCAACTACATTAAAGGAAGTGGGTTTTCTGGAGATATTAAACCAATCAAAGATGCTTTTGATTGTTGTCTTACGGAATTAACCCTATTGTCAAAAATTAAAGTACTAGAACTCGTGGTGAAAAATACCTCTTTGGATATGAGTAAACATATAAAGTATTGTAAAACATTAAACCAAATAAGAAACCAAATTTCACATAATAAAAT
>CAZTKT010000031.1:0-8434 GCA_964614265.1 uncultured Candidatus Saccharibacteria bacterium
TTGTGCCTCAAATGTTGAACTTTGGGGTGTCACCGATGTGTTTCAGCTTCTTCAGGATTTACCCGCTCCTCGTCGCCTTGATATCCATCGCCGGCACGATGTCGTATCGGCCGGACTCCGTGTGTTGCGCACCGTTGTACATTTCGTACAATATCAACATGAAACTCATCAGTAGCACCGAGGCCCGCAGGGACATTAGCGCCATTATCAACCGCGTGAAATACCACGGCGACGTGTTCGCGATTGGTAGGCGAAATGCTATTGACGCCCTCCTGATCCAGTTCCCGCAAGCGTACAGTGATAAGGTCAATGACGTGACAAACGTCAATGCTCACTCCAAAAGCTTCGATTTTCTCGCGAAGGAGCCCGACCTCTATGACGTATCCGATTTGATGTCGCTGTCACGCCTTCAAAAGAGAACGGTCTGAAAGTCGCCTCGACCATCAAAAGTAACAAGATCGCGACCCTACAGAAGAAAATAGCCCTCGGCGAACTCGGCAGACTTGAAACCACCCATAGAGCGAGAGTAGATCAAAAATTGAGACAGCTTTTTGGCATCTAGCCGACCGCTACGACATGGACGAAGACGACACTGAGGATCTGATTTGATTTAAATTAATAAGATACTACCTCATCTATGCTTCATACTATTAACGAAGAAAGAGGCGGTCTCTTACGACCCATATCCAAGACTTCAGGTTTCCTAAACACCGGAGCTTCCCTCCTTAGCAGGTCTGCATGTGGTACTCTTTCCAACGTATCTGTTAGCGTCTTGCATAATTGATCCATTCGATTCTGTACAAACATCTGTGCCTTGGTGATAAGTAATCTTAGATTATTTACATCACCTTCACTAGACACTTCTGCTTGAAAAATTAAACAAGCTATCTTTGCAACTTTGTTTTCAAGCGATTGTTTATTTATGACAGCACATGGTAAACATTGTGAGAAAGCATTCTCATCATGAGCAATATTTTTATTTCTCAAGGACTTGAAATAGTCAAATACCTCCTGACCATTAGAATCCCCTCCTAAAATCTGTATAATATCTAATTTGGTTTCTCTCGAATTATTTTTACCGAAACATTTCATAAAATAAATAATCGACATCTTCCAAAAAATACTCTGTTCAAAGCTGGTTTTAGTTTGAGTAACGAAACAGTCTAAACATTTAAAGGAATCATCTAAATCATTCTTATGCAACGCCATATCAGCAAGCTCCTGTGCGTCAGGGCCTTCTAAGGCAATAACTTTTTCTGCGTTCGGAAAACCTAAAAGTTTAAAACCTTGGTCTTTTTCGAACGTAAAATTTATTTGTTCCATATTAAATAGCCGGAACAAAATCAGAACCCCCCCTACCCGCTCCGCGTCGCCTTGATATCTGCAGTAATATTCGCCGGCACCACATCATAGTGATCAAATTCCATCGTCATACCCGCTCGTCCTTCGGTCATACTACGAAGCGTCGTTGTATAGCCAAACATTTCAGAGAGTGGTACCTGTGCGTGAATAACCTTCACCATCTCACGATCTTCAACCGTGCCCACCTGTCCGCGCTTTGAGGAAAGATTACCGTTGATGTCACCCATAAATTGCTCTGGGGTCGTCACTTCTATGCGCATGATCGGTTCGAGAATCACGGGATCGGCTTTTTGTGCGGCTTCACGAAAGGCATTGATGCCCGCAAGCTTGAAGGCGATTTCGGAGGAGTCTACTTCATGGAAGGAGCCGTCGAAGAGTTCACACGACACGTTGACCATGCGATAGCCAGCGACCGCGCCACGTTCGAGCGCTTCTTTAACACCTTTTTCAACTGCGGGAATATACTCGTTGGGAATGACCCCTCCTTTGATGCTATTGATGAATTCAAACCCGTCACTGCGCTTGGTATTTTTTGGCAATACGGCATCTTCGGGGAGAATTTCCATCGGCTTGATGCGGATCTTCACATGCCCGTACTGGCCACGACCGCCAGACTGTTTGATATATTTGTGTTCTGCTTCTGCCTCGCGACGAATGGTCTCACGGTACGCCACTTGCGGGCGACCAGTTGATGCGTCGACGTTGAACTCTCGCTTCATACGATCAACGAGAATCTCAAGGTGGAGCTCCCCCATGCCCGCGATAATGGTTTCCATCGTCTCAGGATCTGCAGTCACACGGAACGTTGGATCTTCGTCAGAGAGTTTCTTCAGTGCCATACCCATGCGCTCTTGGTCTTGCTTGGTCTTTGGCTCGATGCGCATCGCGACCACCGGCTCAGGGAAGACAATTTGTTCAAGAACAATGGGATGTGCCTCATCACAGAGGGTGTGCGACGTTCGGGTTTCCTTCAGACCCACCGCGGCCGCGATCTCTCCGGCAAATACTTCTTCGACTTCTTCGCGTTTGTCTGCCTGCAATCGCACAATGCGACCGAGGCGTTCCTTCTCGCCGGTTGTCGCGTTATAAATATAACTTCCTGATTTGACAATACCTGAATACACACGGAAAAATGTCAGCTGTCCCACAAAGGGATCAGTCTGGAGTTTGAACGCGAGCGCACAAAATGGCTCATCGTCTGTAGGTTTGCGCTCTATCTCCGCACCCGTCTTTGGATCAATCCCCTTCACCGGTGGGAGTTCCGCAGGTGAGGGAAGAAAATCGACGACCGCATCGAGCACGAGCTGAACGCCCTTATTCTTGAGCGCCGAGCCGGTCATCACGGGGAAAATCTTATTTGCTACCACTGCCTTGCGCAGTGTCGCAATCAACTCTGCGTACGATGGCTCAACTCCATCAAGATACGACGACATGAGTTCGTCATCTTGTTCCACAATCTTTTCAATAAGCTCTCCGCGTGCCGTTTGTGCGTCTGCTACAAGCTCGGTGGGGATCTCGCTTTCTACGACATTCATACCCATCTCCCCTTCAAAATGATAGGCCTTCATCTTGAGGAGATCAATAACCCCCTCAAAACGGTCTTCCGCGCCAATCGGCAACTGGATGCGCACCGCACGTTTTGAAAGACGCTTCAAAATACTATCGTATGAACGCTCAAAGGAAGCACCAGTACGATCCATTTTATTAATGAAACAGATACGCGGCACATTGGCCTCATCCGCATAACGCCAGTTGGTTTCTGACTGTGGCTCCACGCCCGCGACGCCATCAAAGACGACCACCGCGCCGTCGAGCACCCGCATTGAGCGCTTCACCTCCGCGGTAAAATCAATATGGCCCGGCGTGTCAATCACGTTGAAATGGAATTTCTTTGCTGGATCAGTACGATCTTCCTCCTCAGACTTCGTCCACGCACAACTGATCGCCGCCGCGGTAATGGTGATACCTCGCTCACGCTCCTGCTCCATCCAGTCTGTCACGGTGTCGCCCTCATGTACTTCGCCAATCTTGTGGCTCATCCCCGTATAAAAAAGCACCCGTTCAGACGTGGTCGTCTTGCCCGCATCAATATGCGCGATGATGCCGAAATTGCGTACTTTATCTAGTGGATATGTTCGTGCCATACAAAATAATGATACCTAAACGACGATTATGAGAACCTTAGTAAAATAAAAAGCCCTCGGGCCTAATGTGTCGACACTATACGGTATTTATATCAAATGAGCAACGTACGCTAACCCCCGGTCATTTCTTTATTCTCTTCTTACCCTTCATGGGTGTACACTCAATACGGAAGCACATCCTGTCATGGCTGAAAGGAGAGTACGATGTCAACATTGGCACAAAGTACCGTTCCGCCTACAACCCCAATCCCAGCCCCGCAAAAACCGGTGAGTGGTGGTGGGCAAACACGCCCACTAATCGGGCTACGTGGTTACCAACAAGAGGGGGGCAAGCGGACGACATGGGGGGGTAAGTAACGTTCGATGACGGATGATCCACCCGTGCGCGCCCCAAAAGGCGCGCACGATTCTATTATTGTAGAGACACCCCCACCTCTATACACACCATCGCGGTGTATTTCCCCCACCGCCCTTGCTATAATGAGGTGTCGTCCGTATAAATCGATGACACTACAGGCAATCCTATTAGTACTAACGTATCTATCACTACCTATGACAACACAACGATTAACACATATGCTCGTGACTGGAGCACTCCTTGCCTCCATTGCGGTACCAGTGCTCGCTCAAGCAAAAGAACAAGACAAAATGTTGACTGCGACCCAGATCCAATGTATCTCCACAGCTGTCGACAAACGAGACACAGCTATCGCTGGCACATTTGATACCCTGAAGACGGCGGTCAACACACGCAAAGACGCCCTCAAGGCCGCATGGGCACTCACCGACACAGCGGCACGAAAAACTGCACTCAAAGCCGCATGGAAAGCATACAAAGACACCATAAAGACCACTCGCACCGCACGAAAGGACGCATGGAAAACATTCCGCACAGACGTGAAAGCATGTGGTACAAGCGCCTCATCAGAAGATGGCCAAAAAGGTTCCGTAGATCAGGGTCTCTAATAGAGACCTCACCCAAAATAATTAAAACCCCACCGCCCTTCGGGCGGTGGGGTTTTATTTATTAAAGGGAACCTTCCCTACCACGCAAAGTGCGCAAATGCGCGATTCGCCTCTGCCATACGGTGGGTATCTTCCTTCTTCTTCACTGCGCTTCCCTCTTCCTTAGCCGCCGCCATCAGTTCCTGTGCAAGCGCCTTGTCCATCGGCGTGCTCTTTTGATTTCGTGCTGCAAGAATGATCCATCGCAGTGCAAGCGCGAGACGACGTTCTGGTCGCACCTCTCGAGGTACTTGATAGTTTGCGCCGCCGACGCGACGCGACCGTACTTCCATCTGCGGACCCGCGTTACGAATCGCGGTCTCCAAAATCTCAATCGGTTCGCCCCCTCCCTCTTTTGCTCCCTTTATTGCATCAAATGCCCCGTACACAATCTTGCGCGCCGTTTCTTTCTGTCCCCTCTGCATCACATAATTAATCAAACGCGCCGCCTGCACGGAATTATACCGCTCATCACCTTGTATCGCTGGTCGTTTTTTAATTGGTCGTCGCATAAAATAAAAGACTATATCAAGAGACTATTTCTTTGGACGCTTTACGCCATAGCGTGAACGAGCGCGGGTGCGCTTATCCACCGCCGTTGCGTCATACTTACCACGCACAATCGTGTACTGCACACCGATGTCCTTCACCTGTCCCCCGCGCACCAACACCACCGAGTGCTCCTGGAGTGTGTGCCCGATACCCGGAATATACGCGGTGATTTCCTGCCCATTAGAGAGGCGCACGCGAGCAATCTTTCGAATAGCCGAGTTCGGCTTACGTGGCGTCTTTGTCGTCACACGCGTACACACCCCTCGTTTAAATGGTGAGTTGAATACGTTTGCGCGATTCTTGATCTGATTAAACCCAGTGCCTAATGCACCTGTTTTTGAGCGACTTGCCGGGTCTCGGCGCCGTCGTTTCGTGAGTTGGTTGATAGTTGCCATGTCTGTAGAGTGGCGTTACTGTACTATTTATCGTCCCTATTTGCAAGCATTTAGAGATTATGAGTCGTATCACCCCAGCGCTCAAATGCAGATTACTCCGGTAAAGCAACAGTGACGAGCAGCGCGCCCTGAGCGCGTACACCATGACCACCACCTGTTTCATCAATGATGAATGAGCGTATTTCAAGAATATCTCCAAGCGAGGGGTAGGATCATTGTGAAACATCGTTACTCTTTCGCGAGCGTTTCGTGATCTGGGTTCGGTCGCTGGACGGTCAAAAATCGATTATACTGCCCCTATGGAACCACTCGCCGTACGGCTACGCCCACAAAATCTGGAGACATTCGTCGGCCAGCAACATTTGGTTGGCACGGGGAAGCCACTGGCGCAGGCCATCGCCGAGCGCCATCTCTTTTCGTTTATTCTCTGGGGACCACCGGGGGTCGGGAAGACCACGCTCGCTCGCATCTACGCACAGGCACTCGGCGCATCTTTCTTTGAGCTCTCGGCGGTCTCTGCGGGAAAACAAGACGTGCGTACCATTGTGGAGAAAGATACCGCTGACGTACCAAAGATTCTGTTTCTCGATGAGGTTCATCGTTTCAACAAAGCACAGCAGGACTTTCTTCTTCCGTATGTAGAGACTGGCACGCTCACGCTCATTGGCGCAACAACGGAAAATCCGAGTTTTGAGGTCATCCCCGCACTTCTCTCCCGTTGTCGAGTGTTTGTGCTCAATGAACTTTCTGAAGAAGAGATGCGAAAGATTGTCAAACGTACAAAGCTAAAAGTAGACAAGGAAGCAGTTGACTGGCTCGTCGCGATGGCAAATGGTGATGCACGACAAGCGCTCTCGATGCTTGAGAACACAGAGAAGCTCCATGGGAACGTCACAAAAGAGAATCTCATAGAGACACTCCAAGACAAACATCTTCGCTATGACAAAGCGGGTGAGGAACACTACAACACGATAAGCGCCTTTATAAAAAGCATGCGCGCCTCACAACCAGACGCGGCGCTCTACTACCTTGCGCGCATGGTAGAAGCAGGAGAAGACCCAAAGTTTATCGCGCGACGCATGGTGATATTTGCAAGCGAAGACATCGGGCTCGCCCAACCGACCGCACTCGTGGTCGCAAACGCAGTCTTCCGTGCTGTCGAGACCATCGGCTATCCGGAATGCGCGATCAATCTTGCGCACGGCGTGTCATATCTGTCGCTCGCCAAAAAAGATCGCTCGTCATATGATGCATACTTTTCTGCTGTCGCTGATGTGAAAAAGCTCGGCAATCTACCGATTCCTCTCCACGTCCGCAATGCGCCGACCAAACTCATGAAAGACCTCGACTATGGCAAAGGGTATGACATGTATTCGAAGGAAAGTTACCTACCGGAGAAGCTGAAGGGGAAGAAGTATTTAAAAGGACTCCGCGAAGGATAATAATTTGACAAATATATACCATTGTATACAATGTGGTATATGAACACCAAAACGATACTAAATATCAAAACTGACAAAAAGCTAAAAAAAGCCGCTCAAGAAATGGCTGAGGAATTGGGTGTACCCTTGAGCACTGCGATCAACGCATTTCTGAAGCAATTTGTCCGGGAAAAAGAACTTGTGCTTTCTGCCGATAGACGGACGCCCACCCCATATCTGCAGAGGATACTAAAAGAAGCGGAAGAGGAATATGCCCGCGGCAAAGCGTCGGGGCCGTTTAGTGGGAAAGAGCTGATCGCGCATCTTAAAACACTGTAGTCCATGCAGTATTTCGTTTCGAAGGGCTTCGAAAAGCAATTTAAAAAACTGCCGAAGAAACTGAAACAGCAGGTGATGGAGCGGCTACAGCTCTTTGTCACTGATCCGATGGAATATTGCTTGCGCAATCATCCGCTTACTAAAGAGTGGGCGGGGCACCGGAGTATCGATATGACAGGTGACATACGGGCGATCTATATGGAAGTGGACGAGCGTGTCGCACGGTTCGTTGCAATCGGGTCGCACAGTGAGTTGTATGGGTGAAGATGTATTCAAAAGTTACCTTCCAGAAAAACTCAAAGGGAAATACTATTTTGAACGGCTCTTCAGAGGGTATGAGGGCGGGGTGCATAAGTTCATATACCTTATGGCACTCCTCTCAATGAGAGAGGATATCGCCAATTGCATGTGTTAGACTCGTACATATCTAGATGCTAATATCCACACCATTATGTCAGCACTGACAAAACACACACTTGTCACTATTACAGTGACCGTAGTCATATCTGTGGCAGCTACGCTCGCGACACTTGCTTTTTGGTATCGTGGCGCGTCGATTCAATGCACCGTAGACTTACCCTGTCCAACTTGGGAATTTCTACAACCACCCCAACTGTCCCCCAGTACTGATTCTACAGCATCACCTACACCTTTTGTTCCCAAAGCTACATCGACTCCCTATGTTCTTGATGACAATGGACAGGTAAAATTTCCAGAAAACACTATCGATACTTCAGATTGGCTCACTTATCGAAATGAGAGGTTTGGTTTTGAGATGCAGTATCCGAAGAACTTTACTGTATCAGAACGTTCTGAAGATAGGGGGCAAATTATTTCCTTTAGAGACAATAGCAATAACTACTATAGTTTTACCGTTGTTGCTTACAAGCAAGCATTTGATGAATCACTAAGCACATCGGGCGATTTGCCAAGTCTTCCGCGCTCCGAAGGACACAATGCGATGGTGAATAATTTGCAGTCAGTGTATTTTGGATGGTCAGAAGCATTCGGCATGTTTATCGGTTCCTATAGTTTAGGCGATACTAATCATACATACTCAATCAATTACGCAGATGGGGACAGAACTATATACACTAACACCTACCAAAAGATGATCCTCTCGATCAAGTCTATTAAATAAAAGCAGTGCACATCTTGTAGCTGAAGAAGCTGAAACACATCGGTGACACCCCAAAGTTCAACATTTGAGGCACAA
>CAZTKT010000032.1:0-8240 GCA_964614265.1 uncultured Candidatus Saccharibacteria bacterium
GATCTGCGAACTACTCAAAGGGAGCTGAATAGTACCCGAAATGTTTCTATTGACCTCCTTTTTATAAGATCAACCCCTTCGAAACGCCCCCGGCGAGAGATATGTCTGCCATTTTTTGTATAGTTCGGTAGTAGCGACAAGCTGCCACTCTGTCCGAGATAAATCGAGCTAGTCTTAGTCATCGATACCGTATCGTTTCAACACAAAGGTGTAGTTGTCTGCCGGAGCAAAAACCTCATCACCACACCAGCGATAGATGCGATCTTTATCCCGCGAGAAGAAGGCGTTCGTAGTCTTCCCAATAGTGCCGTACCCGAGATAGACAAACGAAGATGGATCAGCACTCAATCCTTGTACCGTAAGACTACCCTCATGAATAACATACACATGATCTTTATCTTTGTAGAAAGAAGTACCACTCACCATGCCAAATTGACACATACCAACAAACTCAAATGTGTCCGTATCAACTGCAAGCCGCACATACTGGTCTGATTTGCCAGCTACCGCTGTCACATAGGGACCTGTAGCGCGGCCGGAATACCCCTCTCGTTCTATATATACACCATCTTTATCTCTTATGAGAGAAACGCCGTTCGGAAATAATGCAAGTGTCGGGAGATCAAAAGCCTCAAGATCAAATAAATAATTGTGCCTATCGTCCTCGCTTTTCACTAGTCGATGACCCCTAAAATATATATGTGTGTCATCTTTCCCCACATCATCAATGTCAATAACTGAAAAGGAAACAGGATTCGCATCAGGAACAACCACACCCAAATAATAGACATGGTGCGCATCTTTGGCATACCCACCGCCGATGTACGCAAACGTGCCCGCGTCCGCGTCTGCGACCATATCGCTGTTATAAAAGACATGCTGACTTGTGTGCCGATACCGATTCTGATCTTCGTCACCACGTACCCTTTCAAGTACTGCCGAATCGTCTCCAACCAATATCGTGTCCTTGAAATAGAAATGCTGGGCATCGCGCGCCAATGACTCTCCTTCGACAACCAACGTCTTTGGATCCGCGCCATCAATCTTACGCAGAAAGAGATCGTTCCCGGTCGCATCTACAAAATACACGTGACGCTTGTCCCGCCAGTAGCTCTGTCCCACACTCATCAGTGTTTCCGGATCAGCATCCGGAAAGATCGTTCCATTGAGGTATACACCATGCTTATCTTTCACCAGACCACCAGGAAGTATTTCGAATGTCTTCGGGTCATACACCTCCATGTGTGTTGAACCAGAAAAGACCGCGTATGCATCTCGCGCATATGAGGACCCCAGTGATTCGATCGTATCCACATCAGCCCCACGTACTACCCACCAATCATCCTGGCCCTCATCCTGATACACCTCATATACGCAGTGCGCATCTTTATAGTATCCCCGCAGATACAGACCGTTCTGGTTGAGTTCTGGATCAAGCGAAACAAGGTCCCGACTGTGACCTCCCTCCCCTTTCAACGGAACGCAATTCTCTGACTCTTCGACTCGTTTCAAAAATGCCTGTTTCGCCTGTGCCGCTCGCTGTACCGACAGACGCATCGCGAAAATATACCAAACCAGGGCAACACATAAAACGACTATGAATAACGCCCCGACGAGCAGGCGTTTCTTAGCTACATAAGAAGATATATATCCGACCCCCATACTCGAAACAATAGCACTAGGTAGGCACATCTGTTAACCCCTCCGCAACCCCGCGGGTGCGAGATACTGTCTCCATCGTTTGTATAGTTCGGCAGTCGCAATAATATCACGCACGTTGTAGCGGGCGATTGTCTCATATTTTCCCTCCGCAAACAGTGCACTGACATCGTCACCCGTGACACCGCCCGCTTTCGGACTCTCTATCCCAAACGCTCGACAGTACAAATGCAAAGACGCTTTCCGAAATACCGCACCATAAAAAGAAAGTTGGTCTGCAAGATCGACGTGTTTCATTCCTTTCTGCTGATAGAGGTATCGGCCATCCATTAGATCGCGCGTCGGCAGTACGCCACAGATCGCCGAGCGAAGGAGGAGAAATGGCATATCAAATCCCCGCCCATTGAATGTCACAAACACGTCGTATGCCTTGGTCCCCGTCCAAAAATCTTCGAGCATCTCTTTCTCATTCCGTACCTTAAGAATCACACTTCCTTCAGAGAGTTCTTCCGATGTAACTCCCGGCGATTGGTAATACACGACACCTTTTGTTTGTTCAAGATCATAGAGCCCAATTGCGACAATAGAGCCCGTCAGAGGAGAGAATCCCAACCCTTCTTTCAGATCGGTAAGTTGTGCTTCGTGTTCTTCGTCAGACTTTGCGGTGCGATCAATCCACCGCGTCAGCATGTGCTGTGTCGTTTCGTCGAGCGTGTCCCACGCTTCTCCGATCGTTTCAATATCGCATATGAGTGTCCGCATCACCCCATGCTACCATTTTTGTCGACCGCAAAAAATATCATACTTTCAACGCATAACACAGGAACTATATGGTGTGGACAGAAAATTCCTATTGTCAAATGGTTGTCCGCAGACTTATTTCTCTGAAGCAAGTCTTTTTATAAATTCTTCGAGGCTACACACTAAGTGAGCTGCTGCTTTTCTATAATCGTCTTTTGACCAAATCGTCTGTTTTTTATTATGTTCGTGATGTATCGTCCAAATACCCATAGGTATATCTATTCCTTGTTCAAACAGTTCAAATCGGACGATACTTCCTTTTGTTGGAGTTATTTTAACTGAAGCAAGGCCTTTTTCTTCCGCTATCTTCTCCACCAGCTTAATATATTTCTTAAGCGGGAAGTTGAGCTTCTGCATAGTAGTCAGGAGATTCGATTTTAGCTACCCTGTTTAGAAGCTTGTTTGTCACTTCAATAGAAATAGTGTGCCATTTTTTTTCATCTTCAGCATAAGAAAATGGAACATCAGCTAGATGCGATGGTCTGTTGTATTCATGCAGAGCAGAACGATACGAACTAATCATGTCTCGGAGAACCTTAACAACTTTTTCCTTTGTCTCTGCCTCATAAGTAATGTCGTAAGGCATTACGAAACCTCGCCACATACCACTTTCTGAAACGTAGGTCACAATCACTGAAGAGTAAGCAACCTCCTTTTCCTTTCTGCCAATAATTTTATTAAGTAGTTTTTGCATAGTTTACCTCAACCCATTCTACCAGACGCTAGAAAAAACCGGGGTGGGTGGGTGGAACAAGAGGATACCATAAGCTACTGCTTTTGACAACATGTGACGCACGTGTTGTATTATTTATATAACTTAAAAATCCTAACCCATAGATATAGCCTGTACATGCGGAAACAAACTTTAAAACCCTTGCAGAGTTTCTGGCTGTCTTTAAAGATGAGGAAATTTGCCGTAGATACTTCGAGCAGATGCGCTTTTCAAAGGGCGACCTCTTCTCACGACGAGAAAGAAAGGTATCTCCTGTGTCGAGCTTTCCGAGCAAGTGGGTGTCTCACAAAAGACGGCCCAGTAGTGTGCTTCGTAATACGCATACCTCGGGAGTATCACTTCTGTAGTGCACCCCACACCATATAGGTATTAAGACAATGTTGTGTGAAGTCGATACGCTCAGTGAGCTCTGACTCTCCCGTGAGAAACCCACCGTATGCGTGCACCGGATCGGCAATCGTAACAAATGTGGGGATGTTCTTAGTGAACACCACCCGGGTGTGATCAGCAGTACCCACCTGTTGTGACCGCCCTTTTTGAAGCCAGAAAAGAAGCTCGTCGCGATATTTCTGGAGTATCACCGACGGTCGAGCGGTCATGAGCACCCCGTAGGCAAACACCAGTCCTTCTGTGTATGGACACACGTTGTGGCTAGTCCCGCGCTGGGAGACGAAACCAGCCATGCGCCAGTCAGTATATGCTTGCACATACATGGCGTTGTCCGCACGCGGATGTTGAATAGACAAATCAAAAAGCGCCGCCATTGCCCAGAGGTAGAGTGCGCTATCAAATGGTACTGAACCTCGTATGAAGGACACGGTCTTTTCAATAGCTTTTTTTCTCTCTGAATCAGGCTGAAATGCATCGTAGCGAACCAGTGCAAGCAGTGCCTCGCCGGTCGAATATGATGATTCCACGAGAGATTGTCTCTCGCGTGCAGGAACGTACGAGCTCTGGAAACCACCCGTGTCTTTCTGCATTGCGGACACAAATGCACCGTATGAAGCAATCAACGGGGCATAGACGCGAGCCGCAGTATGGTCAGATTCTGCGAGGCGCAGTACGCCGATGAGCGCAAGCGCGGTCGTGCCGAGAGAACACTCGGTACTTTTTTCACTACTTCGAATACACCGAAACTTCCTTTGTGCATAGGTGCCTGTCTGCGACAGAGAGGTGAAATACCCAATGGCACGCTCCATCGCGGCTTCTATGGTTGTCGCATCTCCCACCCTGTGATGGAGCGCTTCGCCGAGTCCATAAAGTGCCCCCGCCTGTCGCACCATATTATCGTCATCAAGGTACTGATCTTCATACGGTACATACTCGTAGCGAAAGTGTCCGTTCGGCTCCTGCGCCGCAAGGAGCCACGACACACCACTCTCGGTAATTTGCGAGAGTTCCAAAGAAGAAAGAGGTGGGATACTTCCTCTTGTATTGTAGTGCGCCTTCAATCGCCCCACTTCTGCGACCAGTGCCGCAACCTGTCTCTCGAGTGTCACAGATGGTGTAGTAGCACTCACGACCGTTGGCGCACCACAAAGAACCAAAGCGCATATCGTACACAGCCGAGAAAGAAATGAGCGAAAAGATGACCGATGTGTCATAGAGTGGTCGATACCCTACCCCCCTTCCGATAGATAAGAAAAATGATGATGAAAAATAGAAACGTAGTTGCTGACATCAGCGGAAAGGTAATGTACCCAAACTCAAAGACCAGCCGTTGCGCGCAATCCGCCCCGGCGCCAGCAGTCGGACAGGTCACAAGCTCACTCCCCCCCATCTGCACATAATGTTGGTACAAGCCAATGAGTGCGCCCACAACCGAAAGTCCCATCCCATACTCAGCGATCGACATCTCTCGTTCCCCTCTCCAGTTCCTCCATGCACCAATAGCGCATATAATACAAAGCGAGAACAACAAACCTCGCTGTATCCAACAGAGCCCACAGGGGATCAGTCCAAAAAATTCGGAGTATACAAGAGTCAACACGAGAGACACGCCACTTACCACAAAAACAATCGTTGGTGCAAAACGTGCGATGTATGGAAATACGTACGCTTCCTTTAGAAAAAAATATTCTACACAGAGATACACCACCCCCAACTGCAAAAAGAGTGTGCCAAGTGCCGTCCAGTAACTATACTCCGCCAACGTCATGATCATAGTGGCAATGTACAGCCCGTCTTCTCCGAAAGAGTCGCGAGCTGTTGTATACCAGATAGTCGCTCGCCGCCCGAAAGGATCCACGTCGGAAAACCGGTGATACCTGCTTGTTCACAGACTGGCAACCTACCTTGACCGTCTGGTGTTGAGCATTCTTGGTATGGCAACTTCTTTACCGATCGACCAAAGAGTGCTTTTTGTTCCTGACAGTGCGGACACCAGAACGCACCATAAAACTTTGCTCCCTTTTCACCGAGACACTGTGCGAACGTATCGTACTTCCCTGGCTGGGTGCGATTCCACAAACCAAAACCGACAAATATAACAATAACCACCCCGATACCTATCCCAACGATCTTTCCATGTGACATATATGGATACTATACCACCCACACGTACCGCAACAAACAGTGTTCGCGTACAGAGCATCGCCCCTATACCTTTTTCTCTTTTTGCATTACCATACAGAAGATTCACTATGGAACACGAAACATTTTGGACACTTTTGAAAGATCCTGCTCACTGGCAATTCGAGCTGTTTCTGATATTCATATTTGATGTTCTGATCGGCCTCTTGATCTGGCCACGAGTTCTGCTGTTTTTCAAACATCATAAAAAAGACGACGACCGAATCGATGAGATCGAGGAACGGCTCCGACGATTGGAATCAGAAAACCCCCGTGCGTAAAAAATATGCACGGGGGTTCAATTCAACGGGACATGCCTTGTTTCGTACTGACTCTCCGGTACCGTTTTTCGTGTCTACATCGGTACTGGTGCCATAGAGACATGCCCCACAGCTCATACAATAGCCAACCAGCAAGAGACTGTCAATCATCCTCGGCGATGCTTCGAGCGATCATTCTCCGTGAGATGCTGTTTCCGCAGTCGCACCGACTTCGGTGTGATCTCCAGATACTCATCATCCCCCATGATCTCAAGACCAATCTCAATAGAAAGTGGGTGCGGTGGCACTAGATCAAGTGCCTCATCCGAGCCGGATGCGCGTACGTTTGAAAGCTGTTTCCCTTTGGTCGGATTGACCGACATCTCTTCACCCTTCGACGTGTTACCGATCACCATTCCTTCATAGACCTCAACACCGGGACCAAGGTATAACACGCCACGATCTTGCAGATTCCACAGCGAAAATCCGAGTGTCTTCCCTGTTGCCATCGAGACCATCGAACCGGCCGCACGCTTTTTGATTTCCCCCGCATACGGTCGAAACCCAAGTACCTGCGAACAGAGAATGCCTTCTCCTTTTGTATCAATCACAAACTGCCCACGATACCCCAAGAGGCCACGCGTTGGTCCTTCAAAAATAAGCCGTGCCTGATCACCGTGCGTAATAATATTTTGCAAAATAAACCCGCGCAAACTCAAGCGCTCAATGATCACTCCCTGACAGTCTCCTGGCACATCGATTGTTATTTCTTCAAATGGCTCAGACTTTACCCCCTCAATCTCACGCACGATCACCTGTGGCTGTGAAACCTGGAGCTCGTACCCTTCTCGGCGCATATTTTCAAGCAAAATAGCGATGTGCATTTCACCACGACCATACACTCGAAACGAATCCCCACCAGAATCCGGTGCATCAAAATCAACCTGCAGTCCCACATTCACCTCAAGCTCGCGTTCGAGTCGATCCCGGATCTGCCGTGTCGTAACAAACTTCCCCTCACGCCCCGCAAACGGCGAATTATTCACCAAAAAGTTAAGTCCAATTGTCGGCTCATCAACTGCAATCGCCGCCAGTGGCTCCGTCTCAGCACTATCCCCGATCGTCTCACCAATAGACACGTCAGCAATCCCCGCAACCAGCACAATGTCCCCGGCACACGCACCCTCTGCTTCCACGCGCTCAAGACCCACAAACGTAAAAAGTTTTGTGATCTTTCCTTTTCGAACCTCTCCGCTCGCATGACGCACAAACACCTGCTGACCCGCCGAGATCGAGCCGTGATAGATGCGCGCGATCGCCAGACGACCCATAAAATTGTCATACCCAAGATTAAACACCTGCGCGCGCAGTGGATCACCGTCTGTATACGACTCAGCGACCGGCACTTTCTCCAGAATCGTATCAAGGAGCGGTGAGAGATCCTTCGATTCGTCTGCGAGTGCACGCTTAGCAACACCATCGCGTCCGATCGCATACACCACGGTAAAATCCGCCTGCTCATCACTTGCCCCAAGTTCAAGAAAGAGCTCGAGCACCTGCTCTTCGGCGCGCGCAGGATCTGCCGCCGGCTTGTCTATTTTATTAATCACCACAATCGGCTTCAGCCCCAATTCAAGCGACTTCCGCAGGACAAAACGTGTCTGTGGCATCGGTCCTTCCTGTGCATCCACGACCAAAAGCACCGAATCAATCGAACGAAGCACCCGCTCCACCTCCGAGCCAAAGTCCGCGTGCCCGGGCGTATCTACAATATTTATTTTCGTCCCTTTATAGACAATCGACGTATTTTTTGCATAAATCGTAATACCTCGCTCTTGTTCGAGCGAATTTGAGTCCATCGACACACCCTCTTTCGAGGCACCCGTCTGGCGCATTAAGGCATCCGTCAGCGTCGTCTTGCCGTGGTCAACGTGTGCGATGATTGCAATATTTCTAATGTCTTGTCGTTCCATAGATAGTATGGAAAAAATAAAAGGCGTGAAACGTACGCCTTTCCCTCCCCATGCAACACACAGTACGCTGAAAAACAAATATAGTCAACGACGAGGGTCTGTGAGACTAGCAACTCGTCACGGATGTCGTTTCGGCAAGCCTTGGCACAACGCGACGAGTGCCAGAGAGCACATTTTCAAAGAAAATATGACCTAAACGCCTTTTCGGGAGGCTCAGTTTGATATAGTACGGCTCTATCTAAA
>CAZTKT010000033.1:0-7090 GCA_964614265.1 uncultured Candidatus Saccharibacteria bacterium
TGAGGAGGTGCTCAGAGGAAAGGAAGAATAGCCTCCCGAAAAGGGTATTAGACCGAAAATAATGCGTTGTCTGCTGAGGCGTACACCAAGCAAGAGTTTAGATTCTACCCGCCAATCAACACCTGTTTCTGTGTCCGCGAGAGTTTCTTGATAATCCACTCACGTTTCAGCGCATCACCTTTTGTTCCGCACTCCTCTCTATAGACGAGCGTCACCGGTCGCCGACCATGCGTATACTTTGCACCAACGACACCAGTATTGTGCGTCGCCACCCGTTTCTCCACATCATTGGTACTACCCGTATAATACGTTCCATCAGCGCACTGCACGATGTATACAAAATAGGACATAGCAATACACACCTTCTCTGTCCTCTCTCACAAAAGCCTATTTCTTCTTATCTTTCTTTGGCTTCTTCTTTTCCTTTCTGTGTGTTTGTCTCTCGGCCATAAATACAAAATGATATGCGAATAACATTTTTATTCTACCATGACACACCCACTCTTTACCCAAAACAGAAAGAAGAGCTGTGGAAGAACAGCACACACCCACCCGTTCAGATGTCATGATATCTATTCCGACAGTAACGAGTTAACTCTTAAACTCGACTTCAAATGGGTACATGCCCATACCACAGGTCCCTTGAAGGGTGATGGCTTGCTGAATACCTATATCAATATCAGTGATTCCTGTTTGTGGAAGAGATTTTGAAATATTCATACTCGGAACAGTAACCGACGCCGAGCAGTCAAACGTCCCGTCCGTGTTGAATCGTATGACCGTTGGAATACCTGCCTGAGCAATACTCTTTCGGGGTTGATAACCACCTTTGGCGGTTATCTCTATGATCTGCTTTCCATCAACAATGCTGACGTTATGTGCCGGCACATCTGGAACGCTACTCCTCGCACCCTTGGTGAGTATCACAGCACCCCCAATGAGGAGGATGGCTACAACAATTGAAATGCTGGTTGTGTTCATGCTTGGAATGATACTAAAAATTAAAGATTGGCGATATAAGCCCAATCACCACCAAACTATTAATAAGATTGAAGAGCGCGAACATGATGGCGATCAATCCGGCCGTCTTAAAGAAGACACCTGCCTTTGAGCTCTTTTGAATACTGAATGAGCTGAAGCTAATCAGCGCAAGCGCCGGCACGGTACCGAGTGCGAACGCCAGCATGGTGAGTCCTCCGGTCAGGAAACTTCCTGTGGTAAGCGTATAGAGTTGCATCGACTGAGTGAATCCGCATGGCAAGAAGAATGTGGCAATACCAACAAGGAGTGGTGTAAGCGTGTGGGTAATCTGTGAGACACCATAGGCACGCTTGGCGATACGCTTCGGCATTGATGGCTGAAGTTTCTTGGTCCAGTGAAAAATATCAAGGAGATTTATACCGAGAACGAGCATGACGATACCGATAGTGAAACTTAATACAAATGTGGCGGAAGTATTAAGTGTGAATGCCGACCCTATCGCACCTATGACACCCCCAAAAATAAAGAACGAGACGATTCGACCTCCATGGAACATCAATTGAGGCCGTACCCTATCTCCTGATTTAGCAAACGTAGCCGACATCGAGAGAACAAGTCCGCCAACAACTGCCATACACGTTGAAAGCGAAGCGACAATGCCGATCACGAACGCCGTGCTAAACGTCACAGTGCCAGCACTAATGAGGTGTATTATTCCCATCTTCTGTAGCACTACAAAAAGCACCGCGAAGCTAAGGGCGATCGGCACTGCACTCTTGAAATCTCCCCATGTGGCAGTATGGTGCTCTTGCCTCTCAACTGAGACAGTATAGCCATGAGGCTTCAGCGGGATAGTTAATGCTTCTGCAATTTGTTCCGGTGTGTTATCGCCAAAATCTCCAACGACTTCGACTGAGTGATTTTTTAGACTTGAGGTGACGTGAGTGATATTGGGCAGGTCACCAAGCACACTTTCAGTCAGGAACACACACGCATTGCAGTGCATACCATGTATATGAAATGTGTACCGCTGTGTCTGCTTCATTTTTTCAGTAATCATACTGATTATCATTCTTGCGTAAATGTATAGGCAGATGGTATCGGATGTGGTAATGCCACATCCGTCCCGTACGTGATGACAATCTCCTGATGATTCTCAAGATGTATCAGACGAGGGTCTGTCTGTATCTCACTTCCATTTACAAAAACCTTGAGGGTCTTATCATCTTGATCATGGTAGGAACCGATGGAATTTTTTGTAAACAAGACTCCCCACACGTCAAAGAATTGACCTAAGGTAAATGATTCGATGACAGGAGATTCTATATGAATAACTGCCGTATCGTCATGAATGTGGATTGGGGAAATAAACCTCTCAGCTTCATGCACACCGATGTCTTTTGGGACAGCGACTGGCTTTCCATCAATAAAAATATCGATATGTTGATGAATGTGCAGCGCCTGGCCTTCCTCGGCAAGTGCCGGTAAGCCGATTGCATCAAGTCTCTGATGCAAGTAGCGTAGTTCTGCGATCCAAGGTGCACTACTGGTCTGCATACCTTCTAATACAGGAGGAGTATGTTCTACCAAAGAAACAGTGTTGTGTGGCTCTGAGTAACCAGAATAGACCAAAACACTGACCGTCAACACACCTATAAGAGAGAGGTATATTTTTTTATGCATACTGTTATAATTTCTTAGATTTAATTCTAAGGGAATTTGAGACCACAGAGACACTTGAAAACGCCATAGCCAGCCCCGCAAAAATGGGGTTGAGAAGCCAACCAAAGATCGGATAGAACACTCCAGCTGCAAGTGGTATACCGATGATATTATAGATAAATGCCCAGAAGAGATTCTGCTTGATGCCTCGCATAGTCATCTTCGAGAGTTTGATTGCTTTTACAAGCTTTGAAATATCTCCACCAAGAAGGGTGATACCTGCCGACTCTATCGCCACATCAGTGCCAGTCCCCATCGCAATACCAACATCAGCCTGGGCCAAGGCCGGAGCGTCATTTACCCCATCACCCGCCATGGCCACAATCTTTCCTTGTGATTGCAACTCCTTTACTTTCGCCAATTTATCCTGTGGTAATACATGAGCGACGACATCATCGATTCCAACCAGCGATGCCGTGTGCTTTGCCGCCTGTGCATCATCACCGGTAAGCATGATGACTTTAATGCCGAGCGAGTGGAGATCCTCGACTGCTTGCTTTGATGCAACTTTTACTTCATCAGCTACCATGACAAATCCCAGAACTTTTTCTTTAGTTGCAAGGATGACAGGGGTTTTCCCTTGAGATGTATACTGCTCAATTTTCGACACATCAAATGAGACATCGAGATCTTTTATCAGCGTGGCATTCCCGACAAAATATTCTGTACCGTTAATTGATCCCTTAAGACCCTTACCTTGGATGCCTTCGAAGTGTGAGACATCCAATAGTGAGACACCCTTTTCCTGTGCATAGTGCACGATGGCATGTGCGATTGGATGCTCTGATTTCTTTTCGAGCGTCGCAAGAATAGATATCAGTTCCTCGTGTTTCAAGTCTGAAAGATTTTCTATATCGACGAGAGTGGGCTTCCCGATAGTGATTGTGCCTGTCTTATCAACAATGACCGTATCTACTGTATGGAGCTTCTCGAGCGTAGTCGCATCTTTTATGAGAATTCCTTCTTGTGCTCCCTTACCAACCCCAACAACGATTGCCGTTGGTGTAGCAAGTCCTAATGCACAGGGACACGCGATGATCAGCACACCAACAAATGAGACAAGTCCGAACGAGAGAGCCTGCGAGAAGCCCAGTGGACCCGTACCGATTACGAGCCACACACCAAGGGTAAGACATGCGATGAAAAGCGTAATAGGCACGAAGACACTTGAAATTCTATCTGCAAGAGCCTGAATCGGCGCTTTGCTTCCCTGCGCATCTTCAACCATTTTTATAATCTGAGCAAGAAGTGTTTCTGATCCAACTTTCGTTGCCTTGAATGTAAAGGACCCCCGTGTATTCATTGTGCCAGACACGACGCTTTCACCGATGTTCTTTTCAGTAGGCATCGGTTCGCCGGTAACCATTGACTCGTCGATAAACGATGAGCCTTCAGTAATGACGCCGTCAACAGGAATCTTTGCTCCAGGCTTTACGATAATGAGATCACCGTGTGTTACTTCACTCACTCCGATCTCTATCTCTTTCCCATCACGAATCACGAGTGCTGTTTTTGCTTGAAGAGTCAGTAGCTTTTCTATGGCATTACCAGTCTTTATTCTTGACCTTGCTTCAAGATATTTGCCGAGAGCAACAAACGTAATAACAACAATGGTGACGTCGTAGTAGGTATGCTCTACGTTTATGAAAGGCCGGAAAAATTCTTCAAAAGCGGTGACTATAAAGCTATAGAGAAATGCCACAGATGTTCCAATACCGATCAGCGTATCCATGTTTGCTTTTCCATAGCGGAAAAAACGATACAATCCCAGGAGGTATGGTTTTCCGACAACGAATAACGTATACGTCGCAAAGATCGGGAGAAGATGATGGAAAAACTCCTTGAGGGTATAACTCATCGCAGGGACTGCGTTATATTGAGCGAGAATATCCCAGCCCATAATAAAGATACTAAAAAGTGCCAGTGGGATTGCTGACAGTAGTTTTGATCGCAGGTCTGCCACTTCAGCACACTTCTCTTTTTTCGATTGAGTAAGCCCAAGATGCGTCGCATGCTCATCGGCTGGCATACCCATCCTGCGTGCATCCATCGCCATCGAAGCCTCCTCTGGCACTATCAGTGTGTACCCAAACTTTTCTATCTTCTCCGAAAGATGGCGTGGATTGGTTTTTGATTCATCAAACGCCACTTTTGCAGTTTCGGTCCCATAATTCACTTCAACAGACTGAACACCGTCTATCTTTTTGATAGTTTTTTCAATGATACTCGCACATGAAGCACAGTGCATTCCTTTTATGTGGTAACTGTTAGGAGTGTTCATGGGATTATTTCATGTTGTATATTTTTAACAATTCTTTGATTGCTCCCCCTTTGTCATTTTTCAACCTCTCCGTCAGACATGATTCAAGATGACCTTTCAATAATTCTGTGCGAGCACTTTTAAGTAGCCCAATCACACTGTCGAGCTGTTGGATAATACTCGGGCAGTATACGTTCTCATCTACCATAGACGGTATCTTTGACAGACTACCCACCGCCATATTCATAACCTTGTGAGCCTTTGTATTCGGCTCACCCCTCTTGTGTTGCGTGTGCGGTACCATATACCCTATACTATAGGGTATATGGTACCGCATGTCAAGATGTAGGTACTTCATACGCATGTATGATGGGCATATTTATATACCAAATCTCCGAGAAAAGATTATTTTGTGAATTTAAAAGTTGAGAGAATGTTATATGCTAGTTCCTCATGCCAAACTGCAGTAACTCTAAACATATATGTATCATTATGGAAGTGACCTTGTAAATAAGGGCCCACTAAACTACAAGGAATCTCATATACCTTAATTTCTCCACTTTGAGATTTTATACTTGTTTCTTTTGGAAGTTCCATACATCCGGCCGGTGCACCTTCCCGTGGCGCATAACTAGATTGGTATTTCTTTATCTCTTGTTCAAATGAATCCTTGGCATAAGGGAAAATGTCAAATGTAACTTGATCTATTTCATTATGTGCTTGCCCAATTTTATCTGTATGGTCAAAATTGGGATCAGTAACATTAAATTGATCAACTTCGCCATCTCCAAGGACTGGTCCATTAAATTCAACGGTGAGATTGGGTGGGTATTTAAATTCAATTCCATATTTATCGCTTGAATAAGTTTTCCAATTAATTGTTTCATCCTTGTTATTTAAAACCACTGGGATTGGTTGCTCTTTATTCTCACCCTTCAAAATCATCTCAACTACTTTTGGTACCCACATTTTTTGGGTCACCAACAGGCCTAGCCCGACAACAATTAAAATTAGAAGAAAAATCCTAATAAATTTTATCAAATTCATATACGAAAAGTATATCACGGTTCCCACTTCGTCCATTTGCGCAACTTAGTAGACGAAGTAGGAACTGCTATATGAGGATATGGTGGTTATATCTATATACCAAATCTATCAATTTAGGCATTTTCAAACCTTGCCTTATTTTCAACCATCCACTTCTGATATTCTTCATTCTTTTCCCCGTCGGAAAGTCCGGCCTTACCCTTCACCACATCAGCATGGGCCTGCATATAATGAGGCACAAGTGCCTGCACCCAAGCGTCAAAAGTTTCACCTTCTGCTGTTACCTCACACAAATCACATTTTAGAGTTTTCATAGTTATATTTTATTATTTTTTAGAAGCTTGTAAAGACAACATCATCTCTTTCCTCTCCGCCGGCACAGCCGCGAGATATTCTTTCACTGTCTTTGCTTTTGTCGGTTTGAACATGTTCATAGGTTTATTGTTTTAGCTCGGGAAAAACTGCATCGCCCATACTGGATCCCATTATTGCGGACAGCATTCCTGAAAGAAGAGTCGCGTAGCCAAAGAGTCCCCATAGAGCAAACCTATTCTATCAGTTCTTCAGTCCAATGAGTATATAGAAAATGACCCTGATTTCTCAAGGTCATTTTTCTTGCGCGACCGACCGGAATTGAACCGGCAACCTCCCGCGTGACAGGCGGGTGCTCTAACCAATTGAGCTACGGTCGCACTCTGTCCCCTGTGGGATGCGCCACAGGCGCATCCCACAACGAAACCAGCATACCTTGAACAGCGCCAAAGTTCAATAAAATGGATGGGGGGTGTCGACGGGAGGATTCGGTATTTCTTTTGTCTGTGTCGACGGGAGGATTCGAACCTCCGGCCTAAGGCTTATGAGTCCTTCGCTCTAACCAACTGAGCTACGCCGACAAACAAAAATGGGACGAACAAAATGACCGTAAGGCGAATGGGTACTAGTGACATCCTATACACATAGCACCTACCAGCACAGCAGTGCTCGCAGGCCTAGAATACCACCTCCCCAAACACACTTCAAACACCAGTCTTATCCACCGCAACATGAGCACAAACTGACTCTTGATTCCAACGCAAAAGG
>CAZTKT010000034.1:0-6915 GCA_964614265.1 uncultured Candidatus Saccharibacteria bacterium
GTGCCTCAAATGTTGAACTTTGGGGTGTCACCGATGTGTTTCAGCTTCTTCATATAGGTCCCCGGAACAATACAAACCATCGCATGCATGCTCGAGGATTACGACCGTGTCCACGGTATAAAAAACACACGGGTTGGGGATGTCGCTATGTAGAGATTACATCCGTTCTGGCGCTTTAATCCCCAGACACCACAGACCATTTTTGAGTGTATGAGCGACCGCCTCTGTGAGCGCAATTTTATATGACGAGTACTGGTCGTTCGCATCCACGATCTTCTCCTGCGCATACCAACTGTTGAACATACCTGCAAGCTCGGTGAGATAGGTCGTCACATAATGTGGCTCCCGTTCAACAACCGCGCGAGTGGTCACTTCGGTAAATTGATAGAGTATTCGCTCAATCATATAAGCCTCCGGAGGAGTTCTTTCGCAAGAAGCCGATAGATTTTCTTTTTTCGCTTTTTCAAGAATCGAACGAGTTCGAGCATGCGTGTACTGCAGATACGGCCCCGACGCGCCTTCAAGTGATATTGATTGGGTAATATCAAACACGATGTCTTTCCCCGCGCTTGATCGAAGTATGCTGTATTTGATCGCCCCCACTGCCACATCGCGCGCGACCGTCTCCTTGTCTTCGAGATCGCTTTCTTTCATACGCTCAAGTATGTGCTCTTGTACTTCCTTAATCAGTTCGAGCGCAGGAATAACATTTCCCGACCGCGAAGACATTTTACCCGTCGGGAGCCGCAGCATACCGTTCGGGATAAGTTCAACCTTGCCGGCAAGCGCGGGGTTGATGAGCTCAGCTGCCTTTGTCATCACTGCAAAATACTGCTTTTGTTCACTGCCGGTCACATATATAGAATGGTCAGACGGCCACCATCGGTCCTTGAGCTCCATCAGACCAAGATCCTTTGCCTCGTAGGTTGGTAATCCTTTGGCGTTGATGAATACCCGCGTATGCAGACCGTACTGTTCTCCGCGAAAGATGACCGCGCCGTCGCTTGTTTCAAAAATCTCTGGATGGGCTCGTACGAGCGCCGCACCAACTGGCCCCGTTTCGCTTTCAAAAAAATTATGATCAAACTCACTCCCGAGTATGGTGTACCCTTCTTCAAAAGACGTAAGCGACACGGCTTTGCCTTTGTCGTAGAGTGCGTTCACATTGCTGTCGGTACGTTCGTATATGGCTTTGTTGAGATTCGTGATTTCAGTCATCGCTTCCGGTGAATCCTCAAATGCACTGCATCCGATAGCATATGCCTTGCCGAGATCAGATGCGGTAAGTTGTGCTTCCAGAGTGACATGGAGCTGTTGCATGCCATAGATTGCTTTTGCGATCTGCATACCGACATCACCCTGATAGGTCACGCGCTTCGTCTCCGCTCCCGCAAACATAAAAAGTCGTGCAAGTGACTCTCCAAGCGCGTTTGGCACGAGGTGTCCGATATGAAGTTCTTTAAATGGATTTGGGTCAGTGTACTCAATCATCACTTTCTTTCCCGCGAGGGTCGTGTTCTTTCCCCAGTTGTCTGCCTGTGCGAGAGCGGTCGCGATTTTTTCTTTGAAAAAATCGCGACGAAGATGGAAATTAAGAAATCCCTGACCAGCAATGTCGATCTTTTCAACAGCTGGTAATACACCGGAAAGCGCCTCGCGACATTGCTCCGCAATGTCGCGAGGCGCTTTCCCCACCATCCCCGCACACACCAGCGCCACATTGCTCGCATACTCACCATGTGCAAGATCCATAGGATGCTCCACAGAGAAATCAACCGGCGCAAAACCCAGCGTGCTCAGTGCACCCTCTATTGCTCGTCGAATTTCGTCTTCCATATATACTATCCCTAGATACTACGCAACATATGCCAAAATGCCAACCCTATCGTAGCTCTGTCACCAGCCCCTGTGGCACTAACCCCTCCACCACCTCAAACGTCTTGCTCCCCAGCGCCTGCCCACGCTCCGTCTCCACCGTACAACGCCACCACCCCGGCTGTACATGTGTAATCAGCGTATACCCCCGAAAACCGTCCTCACGTCCCCCACCGATACTGTAGGAAAAGCGACCATAGAATTCCCACTTCTTCTCTTGAGGCACATATCGTTCCCACCGATGGAAAATCTCCGTCGATAAACGGGTTGGTGCAAACACCGCTGCAAAACAATACACTGTATCGCCCGCTCGATAATGATAAGTTGTATCAGAGCGCTTCCAAAATTCGTACCACTTCCCCTGTTCATACGTCAGCGCATAGTCACCGTCATCTTGATGTACAACCCGATGGTATGCACCAAGCTCCTTCAAGGAAAGCGGGATCGGTGGAATGATATTGGAAAAATAAAGCGCATTAAATCCTACATACATCAACCCAATCGTGAACACTACCATACGCATATTTGCACGCATAAAATTCGGGACCACGAGCGCCAACAACCGCACAAAACAATACATGACGAGAAGTGCAAGCACACCTGAAAACGCAAAAATCCATGGCCCCATCTTGCCAAGCAGAACCGGCACAATGAGCACAAGATACGCAAAGAGTCCAACAAAAAACATTGTGAGATTTAATTGCAACCGTTGCGCCCGCCGCGTGACTAGTTCATTGCAGAGCATCACACTCACAATAATCAACAGAAACGGCCAGCTCGCCGACCACGCCCCACTGCGTCCGTAGAAAATAAACATACCACCAAGGAGCCCACCGAATGAAAACTGCATCGCCATTGGCGACCATTCCCTTGCATATGATTGTAATCGCTCCGACACTCTCCCCGCCGTACCCGCATAGAGTAGGAGGAGACTTCCCATAATGACAGAGATGTGTACGGTCAGAAGCACATTATCAAATACACTCTCCACGCTCACCATCGTGAAGTTATCAATCACAAACCCAAGGATAAAGGAGATCGTCAGCCAGTGTGCTTGAATATGGTGCAGAGGCACACGCTTCAATCGCGGGAAACGCACCACCAACCGATCAAGAAAACTTCTCTGTGACACCAACACGTCATACTCCTCTTCACTGTCGATAGACACGGAGCTCTCGGCAACTTCCCCACGTTCATGTGGGTGCGGATCAGAAGATCGAATATCAGGGGGCATAGTACCATCTATTGTACCGTACCGAGCCTCGTCTCTCCATGAATATGCTACACAAACACCTCAGGAACGGGAAATGAGAGGCAGATGGTCTCGATGCGAGCATGGATGTCTTTTTTCTTTTGCTCGTCGTCTTTATTTCGGAGTGTCGTAATCATCAGCTCCGCAACTTCGGTCGCTTCTGTTTCTTTCATACCGCGGGTCGTCATTGCAGGCGTCCCAAAGCGAATACCCGAAGGATCCATCGGTTTGCGAGTATCGTCCGCGATCATATTTTTATTGAGCGTCAGACCCACGCTATCAAGGAGTGTCTCCGCCTCCCCGCCACTCATACCAAAGGAGGTGAATACATCAACGAGAAGGAGATGATTGGACGTACCACCGGCGATCATCCGAACCCCTTCACGATGGAAGACCGCTTCCATCGCTTTTGCATTCTTGAGAATCTGTGCAGCATATATCTTGAAATTAGGATGCATCGCCTCGCCAAACGCAACTGCCTTTGCGGCGATGTTGTTCATATGCGGACCACCCTGGAGACCAGGAAACACTGCCTTATTTATTTTCTGAATGATCTCTTCGCTCTCCCGCACGAGCACCATCCCGCCCCGGGGCCCACGAAGTGTCTTGTGCGTCGTCGTGGTGATGATGTCGAACCCATCATCAAAGGGATTGCGCGCGACACCCCCAGCAATGAGTCCGGCGATGTGTGCCATGTCCGCCATGGTGAGTGCACCGACTTCGTGCGCGATATCGACAAATTTCTTGTAGTTGAGCTCACGTGAGTATGCGGAAAACCCAGCAAGAATCAACTTTGGTTTTTCACGCAGTGCTATCTCACGCAACTGGTCATAGTCGATCTCGCCCGTCTCTACATCTTTCATCTTGTATCGAACGAAATTGAAAATCTTTGCGGGGACGGTCATCGGATTGCCATGGGTAAGGTGTCCGCCGTGAGAGAGATCCATGCCGAGCACGGTGTCCCCCGGCTCGAGAAGTGCGTGGTAGACAGCGAGGTTTGCTGGCGCACCGGAGAGTGGCTGGACGTTCGCAAACGCCGCGCCAAAAAGCTTTTTGGCACGCTCTATCGCAAGCGTCTCGACGACGTCCGTATATTGCTGACCACCATAGTATCGTTTACCTGGATAGCCTTCAGAATATTTATTGGTGAACACCGAGCCGTTCGCTTCGCGAACGGCTCTTGAGACATAGTTTTCACTCGGGATCAGCTCCAACCCTTTCGCCTCGCGTTCTTCCTCCCCGATCATCGCAGCATATATTTCCTCGTCCTGTGCCTTAATGTGCGCATACTCAGTCATGTGTTCCATAGATACTAGATAAAGCTACTAACGGACGCGTACAATCCTATCATTTCGGCAATCGTGAAAAGAGCGGTCGATACATATCGTCTTTGATGTCGATATGTAATTCCTTCCGACAAATAGTATCACAAAATACAATCGGTGCCTTTTCAATGAGTGCCAGTGGTTGCCGTTCATCACCTTCGCCCATGACCAACACAGCGGCCGTCGCAAGGCTGTCAGCGACGTCCGTGCGAGAGAAATGGAGCTTTCTGCCAAAAATATCCGGCCGGCCTCGGTAGTCTCTAATACCACGAAAACCTGCATACCCGAGTGCAACGCCAGTAACGCCCGCACGAAGTGGAATCGTGCGACTGTCAGTGATGAGGACTCCGAGCTCCTTGACTCCATATTTCTGCTGTAATCTCTTGCGCAGAATGCGCGCAACCTGAAAACTGTCTTTTGGTAATAGAATCAGCTTGCCATTTGCGTTTGATTCATCGATGCCCGCCGAGGCCATCACCATACCGTCAGTAATCGTCAACCACACAAGCGCCGTTTGTATCGCATACTCACTTTCTGCTCGAATCAATTTTTCTTTTGTCTTCTCATTCTCAATGACAGCTGTTCGCCGATCCGCAAGTGCGACGATCTTCGACGTCACAACGATCACTGAGTGTTCTCTGATTTTCGGCAGATACCGTGTGACAAACAAACGCAGATCTTCGCCTTCCTTGAACACCCTCGTTTTAATTGGTTTTATAATCATAATGCTGATTGCTTATATACGTGGAGCAATAAATAGATACAACAAAAAACCCGTCGACAGGGCGGGCGCATGCATGAAAAGCAGTCCCTACCCTATCGGAGAGAGCTCAAAAGTTGAATAAACCCGGACCACGTTTGTATTCGTTTATTGTGCAGCATGGTAGTAAAAAAATGAGAGGGATACAGGTGTGTGGACGTACGCACCACCATATCACCTACAGATAGAATATCAAGATATTGTATAACCCCACCCACTTTTGCAGTCCGCTGATAATGAACGTTCCCACTCTAGATGAGCCAGTCCATCAGTTTTTCATTGAAATGGTCATGCAAGTTTGTACATTGAAATTTGGAAAAGAAAAACACCTTGCGGAATTCGTTATTCACGAATCCCGCAAGGTGCTGGTCAGCGAGCCGTAGCGCGCATTGGATTATTAACGACGTACCAATATCTGCGCCAAACTCGCCCACGACCTACCCTGCAGATATGCCAGCGAAATCCCCTCTGGGGGAGCGCTGATTGCCAACACTGCTGCTGAAGTAGCGATGAAATCACGCTCCTCCCCCGTGATTTCCGCGATGCAAGCCAGTGCGGCAACGCGATAAATCCCGTGTCTATACTTGCGCATGGCGCTTTTGAGCAATAACGCGAAATCATCCGGATCTTGCGTGATCCGACAGAGTGCCATGAATAGTAAATCTGAACTCTCTGGATTTGCTAAAATTCCCTCTCGGGCAGCAACGATATCCTTCAATGCGCCGCTGATTCTTGCAAGTGCCAGGAGACCTGAGTTACGTTCAAAATCAAAATAGGCGGGAAACCCCCTTTCAATGTCTTTATTTCGGATGGCTGCCACCTCGGCTCTCGCTCTCTCTATGTCCTGCAGCTCATGAGTAGCTCCAGCAATCTGGAGCCACTGCTCATACGCCGAGTAGCCGTATCTCTCTGCAATGGCCCGAGCCGCTTGGATATCCTCAACTGCCCTGCTGTACTCGTAAACGGCGAGGTGTCCGGGGATTTGATTGTAGGGAGCCGCCTCCTCCGCTATTTTCCGTGCCCCGTCGATGTCGCCCATCGCCGCCGTGGCTCGCGCGCGTATGACGACACACGCCAAATAAATCTGAAGCGACCCCCCAATAACCAGATCAGCCAGTTTCCTGACCTCTTCTGGTCTTGACGTTCGGTCTATCGTTTGTAGAACGGCAAACAAAGCGCACAATCGTTGCTGACTTTGCTCATTCTTATACTTTTCGTAACCCGTCTCAGCGATAGCTGAAGCGAGTTCTAAGGCGCGTGCGGGATCCACCCGTGCCCACGCCCTGATTATACTCTCTCGCGCCAGCGCCTGACAAAATCCGTCATGACTGATGCTCTCAGCAACACTGATGCTCTCATCAACGGTCTGTGCGGCCTCGAGATCTCCCGCCAAGGCAAGGGCCTCGACGATAGCGGCTCGAAGGTTGTCAGCTTCGTGGCAACCAACCTCACCGAGAGAAGCTTGTGCTTGCTCGATCAATGTATCGAGCAATTCCTGCCCCCAAAGCGGTAAGGCAACTCTACTTGTGAGTCCGTTTATCATTTTTTTTCCCCTTTTCAAGGTGCGATTCATACTGTCCTCCACTTCCCTCCAACTCTCTGTGGCAGAGTATAACAAAGATTACGACTTCTGTCAAGGCCTTGTAGCGTAACTCTCCACACCTCCCACCACCCCTCTTCTTCCACGTCAATCTTGACCTTGA
>CAZTKT010000035.1:0-6725 GCA_964614265.1 uncultured Candidatus Saccharibacteria bacterium
ATGATAAATGACAATATATCTTTTTCATTTTTCAGTTAGTTAATTGCTAATACAACTATTCTAACTGTCCTACTTCAAAGGTGGCTGGGGGCTGTAGTAGGAATTCGGGTGTTCTTTGGCAATAAAGGAAACGAGAGAATGAGTACCAGAGTTTCTCCCCTTCACGCGGGGGACGGGTCCATGGACCCGAACAGAAGTGCACTGGCAATTGAAACAATCAGGCAGAGCTATCATAGGCCTGACGATGCAACCTACGCAGCAATACTTCCTTGTATGGTACGGAATTGCGTAGACACCATAGTCTTGAACGAGCGGTTCGAGGCGCTGATGGGCTTGCGAGTAAACGAACCATGGAAAGGACACTGGCACCCCTCTGGGGGTGGGCAGATCCCCGGCGACTCCTACGAGGAGACAGCTTCGTTGCACATGAAGCGAGACCTTGAGCTTGCGATAAGCCCAGAGAGGTTCCAGTTTGTGAATTCCGCCCCGTTTCTATGGAGCACATCTGCACAGGGGGTACCCTGTCACATGAACGGGGTACTGATGGTTGGCAAGCTGACCCAAGAAGAGTTGGAAAATAGAACCATTCCTGCAGGAGGTGACTTCAAGGAATCAAGATTCTTCCCACTTTCGGAGGTCACTACGGAGGCTGGGTTCCACCCAGCAATTGTGCTGGGAGTAAAAATGATAAGTTTCAACCTGGAAACGTTCGGTCGATTAGGAACAATCGACCCTACGTTTCTAGTCTAGAGGCCTATCTCGACCCATGCCGTGCGCCGCCAGGTACGTTACCTGCGGCGCTTTTTTATTGTAAAAAAATACACGTGCTCAATCCCTGCTACAAGCACACAAGGCATTATCGGCGTCCGGTCGATAAAAAACCTGTCTTTACCTGTCTTTATTTGGCAAGCAACTTTTTGTGGATGGCAATCACATTCTTCCCCGATTGTTCCCAGGAAAAGTGCGGAGCCTTCGCTCTTCCCTTTTCAATGAGTTTCATGCGTAGATCATCATGTTCATACATCGTTTGCATCGCTTCTGCAATAGCTTCCTCAGAAAGTGCATCGACAAGTAGTGCCTCATCACGTTCGATTCCTGGGGTTGCGGTATCGGAGGCAATAACCGGTGTCCCGCACGCCATTGCCTCGAGGATGGGAAGTCCAAACCCTTCGTTGAGGAGAGGAAAAACCAGGGCAAATGCGGCACTGTACACCGCTGACAAATCTTCAGCGTCAACATATCCGACCAAGTGAATGCGCTCTTTCGCAACACTTTTTTCAATAAAAGACTCCACGGCGACCTTATCAGTACCATAGGCACCAATATTAACAAAATCAATCTGTGCATCCTTTTGTGCCTGTATAAACCGATCAAACGCTCGGATAGTACGAAATGCGTTTTTACCCGGATTCAATCGTGCAACATTTAAGAAAAACTTCTCCGGTAGTTGATACTTCTTCTTCACTCGTGCGATAACATCGGCAGGTGCAGGTGCAAAGGATGCATCAACACCCATGTGCACCACATGCACTTTCGAAGGGTCAGAAAATCTGTACCGTTTTATGATATCGTCACGCGCGTACGCGGACCCCGCTATAGCGGCATCAACACGCCCATTACACAATTTGAGTGTCCAATTGAATACGTGACGCATTAGATTAAACGCATTCTCTTTTCCAAGGTCTCCTGCACCGTGTAGTGTGGCAACAATATATCTCGCCGGTGCCAACCAGAAGAATGGGTACAAACGGGGTTGGAACCACTGTATGACATCAAACCGATCTTTTGTTGTCAAAAAATAATAGATTTGCCGAATAAATCGACGGTTGAAAAAACCGAACCGGAATGTGGGAAAGAGAACTTCGCGTACACCGTGGCTATAAATGGGATCATCCGACTGCTCATAGTGCATGAAGGTCAGATCAAACTGATCCTGCGACCGCAAGAATGCCTCAATTGTTTTTCGAGCGACGACCGCAGTACCCTTCCCAAGTCTGCCATCTACCGCATAGGTCATGAACGCAATTTTTGGTTTGGGTTTCATAAAGATGAGCGTTTTTCTAGGATTACCATGATATGTGGAAGGATGGCGCTATGATGAATACCAAAGAGCGCCAGCGCCCGCTTCAATAATAGTTTCAAACCCTTCCCTGAACCAGTTTCAAGTCGAATAGTAACGGGGATCTGGTTCTTGCGCAAGAGTCTGCGCAACCAGAAAAAACTGAGGAAATGCAGATTCCAGTCAGCAAGAGAATTCCGACCAATAAGACTAAGATACATCCGAGCAATCGGTAACGACAGGTAACTCACAAACCACACACCGGTGTGCGTTTCTTTGGGATTGAGACGGTTTGGAAACGCAAGATAAAATGTGCCACCCGGCTTGAGTACACGCGCCGCTTCTTCTAAGACCGCCCGCGGATCGCTCACATGCTCAAGGACACTTACGGAATAGAGGTGATCAAAGCATGCGTCGGGGAATGGAAACGTAACTCCGTCATAGAGATGTAGATCGGCCGAGATGTCATGCTCACCACAATACTCGGTTGCGATATCACATAGCTCCTTTGAGACCTCCACGCCAGACATAGTGGCACCCGCTTTTGCAAACGTCGAAAGTACAATGCCATTACCGAACCCGATATCTAGTATACGCTTCCCTTCCGTACTCCCGATTCGTTTTTGAAAATCTGTGACAATGTCTCGTGCGGCATGTTCTTTATCGAGCCAATCATCCACAAGCTTCTGCTTTTCGCACACACTTCCGTGTGGCAAGCTTCGCTCAACGTATGCTCGAGTACGCAAGGCAAATGTGTCGTGAGGATTCATAGAGATGTAAAACTACAGACGTTTGGAACGCGCCACAGTATGAATCACGGTATAGAGATTGCTCAAGTTATTCTCTATAGAAAACTTCTGTACTTCCTTCAGAGACGCGCGCCCGAATTTTTCGCGAAGTACTGGGTCGCAAAGAAGGAGCCTTAGCTTCTCTGCCAGAGCATTGCTGTCTTTGATAGGAACAAGAAATCCGTTTTCTCGATCCGTAATCAGTTCCCTGCTTCCACTCACATCGGTCGCAATAATAGGTAATCCTGCCGCCATGGCTTCCAGTAGCATCAGCGACATCCCTTCCCATAATGAGGGGAGAACAAACACATCGGCAATGCCCACAATAGTGGAGATAGGTGCAACACCAGGCAATACAATAGTCTTCTCCAGTCCCTGTTGCCTGATGTGCGCCGTGAGTGTTTCCTGTAATGACCCCGCGCCAAAAATAAATACTTTTATAGGAGGAACCCCTTCTTGTTGCACGAGTACCGCAATCGCATCAATGAGGTACTGCTGACCCTTTTGTTCGACCAGACGGCCAGCCGATATGATAACAATATCCCTCGGAGCAATAGCATACTGCGCCCGCAGTATTGTGCTCTCTTCAGTGGTATGTATACGCGCACGCGCGCTTAGATCAATGGCATTATAATTTAATGTAAACTTTTTAGATGGCTGACGAAGCTCCCGCGTAGAGACACCAAGTACTTCTTTTGATGATACTAAAAAACGATCCGTGAAGCGTGCCAGCACACGATCTAGAAAAGCGGATCTCCTACTTTTGCCGGTATATGCATTTAATTCTGTAGAGAGAATAATGGGCACACGAGCACACACCGCCGCAATGCGTAGTACAACACCAGTAAAAAATAGGTTCGCCACGACAACATCAAACCGCTCTTGCCGCAGGTAACGATAGAGTTTCCACCACGAACGAATATCAAAAAAACTGCTGAACGAACATTGTTGCCAGTGGTCACCAAGATACGCCGCTTCTGCATCAAGATTGGGCTGTGTGCTCGGGAGCATTGTGGCCAAGTATGGCTCGAACCGTCCACGATTCATGTGAGCGATCTGGTGGAGCACTAAATGTTCTGCGCCTCCAACCGCAAGCTTATTGATCCCAAACAACACTTTCATCTTCTTGTGTGGATCATAGTCTATACCCGCCGCAATCAAATTTGCCTGCAACAGCGATTCGTGTGTCCCGGCATCAATCCACTCTGACGTAAGACGTGTGTAGGTCATCGCTCCGTTGTTGATATATCTCGTATTGACATCAGTAATCTCGAGCTCACCGCGCTGTGATGGCGTAATAGACCGCACACTATCAAACACTGACGCATCATAGAAATACAATCCGGTTACCGCTAAATGTGAGACAGGGACTGTCGGTTTTTCTACAATGGATACCACTGCGTCACCACGTATCTCTGCAACGCCAAAGCGTTCAGGATCGGGCACTTCTTTGAGAAACACCATGGCCCCGCGTTCTCCCCCTCCACGATACTTCTCCAATGCGTCACGAATCTCCATAGTATCCATAAACACATTGTCCCCTAAAATCACCGCCACACTATGCGCACCTACGCACCCCTCAGCGGCGGCCAGTGCTCCCGCTATGCCATCAGCACTCTCCTGTACTGCATACGTAATGGAAACACCAAGTGCTGACCCATCACCAAACAGTACCCGGTAGTGCTCCACATCTTCAGGATTCGACACAATGGTAATCTCCCCTATTCCCAATCGCACAAGTGTCATAACCGGCCAATACACCAGCGGTTGATTATATACAGGCAACAGATGCTTATTGACCGATAGTGTCAACGGTTTCAATCGTGTCCCCCGTCCGCCTGCAAGTACGACTCCTTTCATACGCTTCGTCGTGACCTTATGCTGGAAAGAGTCACCGTACCACCCGCCAGCCATGATGGATTATCTAGATACCACTCAATGGTCTTTGTCAGTCCTTCCCCACAGCCCACCTCAGGCCTCCAGCCAAGTGCGCGCAGTTTCTTTGAAGAGACAGCGTAGCGCCTATCGTGGGCAGGTCGATCGGCAACGTGTGTGATCAAAGACATTGGTTTTTTCAATGCCTTGAGAATGCGTTTTGCCATAGCAAGATTAGTATACTCCTCCCCTTCCGCAGACACCGCGTACACCTCGCCCACATGACCCCGCGAGAGCACACACGCAATTGCGCGAGAATGATCATCAACATACAGCCAATCGCGTCGATTATGACCATCCCCATATAGTGGCAATGAGCGATCATTGAGGGCACATTGAATAAAATGGGGGATCATCTTTTCTGGAAACTGTCGTGGTCCAAAGTTGTTGGTGGCGTGCGTCACACAGATAGGCAATCCGTACGTTTTCACGTACGAACGAATCAGCATATCCCCCGCCGCTTTGGAGGCCGCATAGGGAGAGTTGGGCCGAAATGGTGATTCTTCAGTCAAACGCTTCGTTGCTTGTAGAGGCACATCGCCCCACACTTCGTCTGTAGAAATATGAACGATACACACCACGTTCTGTGCTTGCATGCATGCCTCAAGTAGTGAATGTACACCAAGAATATTCGTCTGCATAAAGATATCTCTATCACCATGTATGGAACGGTCAACGTGGGTCTCGGCGGCAAAATTCACTACAAAATCTGCCCGACGCATCAGGCGCACCAACAACTTTGTATCGCAGAGATTTCCATGGACAAAGGTGTATCGATTTTTTGGAACACCACTCAGGTTTTCTAGATTCCCCGCATACGTCAATGCATCAAGATTTGTGATTCGTACATCAGGAACGGTAGCAAACAAATGGTGTATAAAATTGGAGCCCATAAATCCTGCACCTCCTATGACCAACACACGAACACCTGTAAGAGAGCGAGTAATCATATATGAGAGACTTGAAGCATATCCCGAAGCTCACGGAGACCGTTCAATATCGTTCCTGAAGGAATAAAACCAAGCGCACGTATCTTTGTATCATCCATCCCAAAAGACACTGCGTTCATTCGTTCGTGATCAACCAGAGAAACGGTTACCCCGGGAACGCAGTCCTGTATCTGTTGTATAAGGATACTTCCCAGCATATTTTCGGAAACAATATTATATGTATCTCCACTAAAGATGTCATGACGGAGTATATACTCTATCGCCCTCGAACAATCAGCAACCGCGGTGTACGGACGACGTTGTTCTGGCATAGAACGCCATACATCAAGATGCCCGTGACGCACCGACTGTTGCATAAATGCATTGATCGCAACATGCCTATTCAAGACCGGAGCAACGCCAAAGACACTTCCAAAACGAAGGATGGAGAAGCGCAGTCCTTCTCTACCAAGTCTTCGTAATGCTTCTTCCGCCTGATATTTACTTTCTGCATAAGACGTACGATTCACACCGCTCACCACATCATCTTCTTGAAGTAACCGTCCGTCCTGTGCCGTATATACCATCCCTGTTGACACAAAGAGCATTGGGACAGCGCGTCGCACACACGCCTCCCCAAGTTGCTTCGTCCACCCTCTATTTATTCTATCATAGAGGGAATCTGCATGGTCATCGGGGGACAACGGTGTATACCCAGCAAGATGCACCACCATATCTACCTGTTGTAACAAATCTGCCGGATCCACATCAGGGAGTGTGCCCGTCCGTACCTCGAGCGTCACCGTCTCTGGCACAGACAGTTCCTTGACAGACTCAGCAGAGCGTGCAAGAAGCACAATCGATTGTGGGCACTCCTGAGCGAGAATCCAGCGAGATCCGATATAGCCCGTTCCCCCCGTAAGAAGAATCCGCAGGGGGCGCGATTGGGAAATGTTTTCTTTCATATAGTTGTACTATCAACCGCTTCATGGCCTGCTGTCAAGAAACACACTT
>CAZTKT010000036.1:0-6712 GCA_964614265.1 uncultured Candidatus Saccharibacteria bacterium
CCATGTCCAACATCATGCTCCATCGGTTGGCGAGGGGTTTTTGAACATGCTCTAGCAACATACATACGACACTAACATCTCTCTTTTAGTATGGCTTACAATGTTATGTAGCATAAACATAGGGGCTCTTGTGAGGAGCCTCCGTTTGTGTACCTATGGTTAGGCAACAAGCTCCGTGTATGGAGTCAAATCACCCCCCAATGGGACTATGACTGACCCTCGTACGGCTGCACACGTACCGGGAGATGGCCCGCCCTCTCCAGGTCTTTCGAAGGGAGTATAGGGATAGCATGCATGAATCCCCCACGTATCCTCGTCGGATAGGTTAGCTGTATTACGATCTAATTCTTCCATGATAGTCTCCGGTTATTGTCCTTGAGAGGGCAAGTGTACACTTCTTGATACAGAGTACACCATCTATCCCCTATACACACCCTCACTTTGCCACCGCCACGGCATCCTCGAGCTTAACCGAGAGCAGTTTAGAAACGCCGTCCGCACCCATGGTGACGCCGTAGAGAACACCGGCGCGACTCATGGTCTCGCGATTGTGGGTGATGAGAATGAGCTGTGATCTCTTCGCAAGTGATTCGATCATATCGCCGTAGCGCCGACTATTCGCCTCATCGAGCGCAGCATCAGTCTCGTCGAGAATAACAAAGAGTGGTGGATTGACCTGACTCATTGCAAAAATAAGTGCAATAGAGGTGAGTGCTCGTTCGCCACCAGAGAGCATATCGAGCCCGCGTACGCGCTTATTGGGAAGCTTCACGTCGATGTCTACGCCTTCTTCAACCACTTCGCGGTCGCCGTCATCTCCATCGCCATCACCTATACTCATTGCTGTCGTAGAATCTTCAGAATCGAACAGTCCGTCAAGATCACTTTTCTTTTTTCGCACTGTTGGCTTCACCCGCAGAAGGGTCGCACTGCCACCACCAAACATCAATATAAAAAGGCGATTAAATTCAGTGCTAATCTTTTCAATACCGGTAATGAATTCTTCATTGAGCTTTTGGGTAAGATCGGCGATCAGTGCTTCAAGCTTTTCTATCGACTGTTCAAGATCAGTGATTTCCCGCTCGAGAAACGTGTCACGTTCTTGTACCTCTTTGTATTCCTTCAGGACATCTTCCCCGCCACCACCAAGTTCTTCAAGTCGAATCTTCATTTTTTCGAGCTCATGTCGACGACTCTGTTGCAGTGATCGATCTTCCGTTACTATCAGCTCCTGCGTAAACGCGGTACCATCGGGATCAGCAGTACATTGGTGATAGTACGCGATGGCATTCCCAATAAGCGCCATACCCTCTTGCACCTCCCGGGCAAACTCATCTGTATCACGCTCGAGCATCTGCGCTTCACGAGCGAGTCGACTTTCCACCTCCGCGAGCTCACGCTGTCTCCCCACGATACGAAATACCTCCCGTTCTGCGGCACGACTCTCGCCCGCCTCAGCTTCAATAGACACTTTCAATGCTTCATAGTCGCGAGTACAGGTCTGTTCCTCCTCGGTAATACTTGCGAGTGTCTTTGCATGATGCTCCTCTTCTTTTCTGAGTGTCACAAGCTCTTGTTGCAGACGAGCGGTATCTGATGCTTCTGTCGCCGTGCGCGTCGTCTCATTAAGAAATGAACGAAGCGTGCGCACGATACTCTCGATGATGTGACGCAACCCCACCACATCGGACTCGTTTGTCGCATCCTGTGCAACGTGAGTCACCACATCCACCACTCGCTGGACTTCTGCGAACGCCACAGGTGCGTGCACTTCCTGCTCCTTTTTGCGCGCATCTTCGGCAACCCGTCGTTCGAGATACCCGAGCTGTCCCTCAACACGGCCACTCTCACGGAGTACTTCTTGTCGTTTCGTCCGCAGGAGTGACAATGTCTCCTCAAGCCCAACGAGTGCATCTCGTTTCTCATCTTGCGTAGCGGATGCGAGCACACGCTTTGCACTCATCAATTCCTCTTCAAGTGTGCGTAATTCCTCAGTAGGTCCAGTACGTTCTTCCGCGATACGTTTCGCGTGATGTGTCAGATATAATTCTTCGCGACGCAAATAACTTGCATACATCCCAGTGAGTTGTTCACGCAACGCAGTGGATTTTTCCATTTTTTTAACCTGCCGCTCGAGGAAGTGTAGGTGCGGTTGTACTTCTTTCCGCAACAATCGCACCTGTGCGATATTCTCCCGGGTCTTCTCCAGTTTGCGTTCACTCTCAATACGCTTGTACTGATACACCTTCAGTCCGAGGGCATCCTCAATCATTTCTCTCCGCTCTTTTGCTGTCGCAGAGAGAATGCGGTCCGCCTCACCCTGTGAGATGATGTGATGTCCTGTTGGTCCAATATTTGCCGCCGCGAGAAGCTCCTGCACATCACGAAGACGTGCCCGCGAGCCATTGATCACATACTCATTGACACCATCACGGTGCACGACGCGCTCCACCGTCATCTGATCAAAATCGAGAGGGAATATTCGTTTTTCGTTATTGAGAACGATCTTCACTGAAGCTCGATTCGCTCGCGCAAGACTCGCACCACCGCCCCAGATGAGATCCTCACCCCGCTTCCCACGCAGTGATTTAATAGACTGCTCACCGAGCACAAACCGAAACGCTTCCGCAGTGTTTGACTTACCCGATCCATTCGGTCCGACAATGGCGGTAATTGGTGTCGAAAAACCAAGCTCTGCTTTTTTTGCAAAAGACTTAAATCCACTTATCTCAAGCGACTCCAAATACATAGGTAGATTTTAGCACTAACTAAAAGAAAAGTACCTGAGGGTAACTGCGCGTCTCTCATATAAACTAGTTACTCTCGTAGCGAGCTTATATGAAGGAAGGATGTATCAGAGAAATGGTGTTCCTCCGGTACATCCTCCTCGGTGGCAGTGAAAATCACTTGGGTCGTGCGAGCAGTGCACGACTGTGTCTATGCAGTCGAACCAACACGATGGCTTCCAACATCTCTCTCCATACTTGTGCCGATGTCTCAAACTGTTGCTCAGTAATTAATCTTTCCTCGGCGACGGTGCTAGTTTCCGGCATCTTTCTCTCCTTAATTAGGAAGAGGACAACCGTTCTGACCCAAACTTCAGCATACTACACCCACCCCTTTTCCACCAACCCATTCTCGGCGGCCTTTTGTTCAGCTTCTTGTTTAGCACGGCCTTCACCCTGAGCGATGCACTGATCTCCTAAAAAAACGCCAACGGTAAACGTACGGTCGTGATCAGGCCCTTGTTCTTTGAGGGTTTGGTACGAAGGCGTGATACCTGTTACTTCTTGTGCTCGTTCTTGGAAACGGCTTTTTGGATCTTGCCAGAGGCGCTTATCAACAATCTCAGTGGTCAAAGAAAAGACTTGGCCAGCGACAAAGTCGCGCGCGGCAGTGTAGCCTTGATCAAGATAGATGGCACCAACGATCGCTTCAAACGTATTCGCGAGAATGTACTGTCGCGCGCGACCAATATCCTTTGCTTCCCCTTTCGAGAGCAGGAGGTACTCATTAATACCGAGTGCTGTTGCAGTCAGCGACAATGTATTAGTATTCACGAGTGCCGCACGAATTGCGGTAAGCTCGCCTTCTTGCTTGTCAGGATACGTCGCAAAGAGAAAGTCAGTCACAACAAGCTCCAGCACCGCATCACCAAGAAATTCAAGTCGTTCGTTATGTGATTGCGTAGCGTCACGGTTTTCATTCAAGAATGATCGGTGTGTCATCGCTGACAACAAATACTGCATGTCAGAAAATGTGACACCAAGAATTTTTTCTAATGTATGTAATTTTTCTTTGTCTTTCACACGAGGGGTACTTATTGCTTCTGTCCTCTACCAACTAACATCGTGATAGCCTTTGTCACAATCGGTAATATATCCTCATAAAAATTCAGTTCTAGAATCTTTGACACTTTAAACCATTGACCGTCGTCAAGTCCTCCTTTCTTTTCGAGTGTGATATTTGCATACTCTGATCGTGCCAGAAAGTAGGTGACATGCTTGCGTTTCTTGCCCACCTCAGGATCAGATGCTACATACTCATTTTCCCCGAGCGTTGCCTCGATAGTACTCGTCAGTCCCAGTTCTTCCAAAATAGTACGCACCGTCCCCTCATCAGCTGGTTCGCCATCCTTCAAGTGTCCTTTTGTGAGTGTCCAGCGTCCAAAAATATCATGTACCAGTGCAAGATACGTCTCCCCCGCTTCTTCTGCATACACGACCGCACCCGCGAGTCGCTCAATCGGCATCTCATCATATGGTACATCGCGACGCTTGCGCCGTGGACTTTCTTCTTTTCCCGGCTCACCCATCACCTTATACACCGCACCAAGCACCCCATTTACAAACCTTCCAGAATTATCACCACCAAATTGTTTCGCAAGCTCAATCGCTTCATTGATCGCGACCTTTGCCGGCACTTCACTCCGATCGCCAAACAAGAGCTCGTAGAGACCCAGTCGAAGAATATTTCGATCTACAGGAGAAATGCGATCGATAGGCCATTCAGGTGCCGCCTGTTCTATAACCAGATCAAGTTCTTTTTGTTTCTGGAGGACACCACTTAAAAGGCGCTCCATAAAGGGGAGGTCAGATTTATTTGGCGCAAACTCTGTAACGTTGCGTTCTAGCACACTGTTGATCTCACTCTTCTCGATAGTATTGAGATCCCATTCAAACAGCGACTGCAACACAATGCTTCTTGAAAGGTGCCGATTTGCCATACCAGTGTTCCTGTCTGTATCCTATCACGGTATACCAGAACCCACTACACAGTAGCTGAGTACTGTGGACAAGAAAGAAACCAACTACCTCACTTAGTTTGTGCCAGTGGATGATCCTGACAGAGATTCATCCTTCTTTCGCTTTGCCGATGCACCTTTCGCCACGCGCGGTTCATCCTTTGATGGTAACTCTTCTTTTGTCGTTCGTACCTTCTCTGGAGCCGTTGGTGCTCCTGATCCAGCAGTTGAAACCTTCATGCTCTCTCGTCGTTCCTTAAGCCGTGCATCCCGCTTGCGCTTCTCAGTCTCAAGATCCATCACCTGACGACCATTATAGTACCCACAGACACGGCACATATGATGTGGTAGGTGGAGTGCGCCACAATGTGAACACGTCGAAAGGGCTGCTGCAACAAGTGCATGGTGACTCCGGCGCTGCCGTGTCTGGGAGCGCGTATGTCTCATTCGAACAACCATAGTAGAGAGACTATAGCAAAAGATCCCCAGTCTCGCAACTGCCCAGCAGACAAGACAGGAATCTACTACTTTTTACTAGAGACCATGCGATACCTACCCTCATAACAGAAACGTCTTGCAAAAATACCTTCGATGGAGATCAGAGAGACCCTCTGTGGCAATGCGCTGTCGGTGGAGGAGCGTCCCGTAACCCTTGTGCTGGTCGAAAGCATAACGTTGATACTGTTTTGCAATACGAACCATATACCGATCGCGAGTAACTTTTGCCACAATGGATGCAAGAGAAATAATCGGCTCTGTTTGATCGCCTCGAATGATGGTCTGTTGATCCACGCACTTCACTGGCGCAGAAAGGAGTCCGTCAAGACGCACCGCAACATTAGTTGGCACATACCTGGCAGATTTTTCCAGAGATGCAAGGGCGCGGGCGACGGCCAAGGCCGTCGCCCGCGTAATCCCCACCCGATCAATCATCTTTGCTCCAACCATCGCAACTTTAAAATCAATTATCCCTTCTTTTTGCAATCCTCGCGCGAGCGCATAAATGCGCTCGCGCTCCTTCGCCGACAACTGTTTTGAATCCTTCACTCCCGGAATACACACAAAATCAAAATCGTGTCGCACAAGCGCAACGCCGACCGCCACCGGCCCCGCAAGTGCCCCTCTACCTGCTTCATCAACACCAATAAGAAATTGCATACAAAGAGTATAGATCACAAAGAGCGGTCTGTATAAATAACAAAACCACGTCTGGGAAATACACAGACGTGGTTATAACAATTTCTACACTTTTCTTGATAGCAAGTAGAGACAATGTTGTGTCTACTTGCTCTCAATGTGCTTCTCTATTTCAGGACATTCGCATTTAGAAGGCGAGCGTACTCACCCTTAGAGAGGTTCTTCCCCGCAGCTTCTCTGACATCTGAGTCAGAGAAGTAAATCGGTCCTTCAAAACAGGGTTCCATCGGACGACGGTTCCCCTTCATGATCCTATCAACACATTCATGCGAGAGGGTCACGACCAGTGAGCCACCCGGCTCCCGTAAAAAAACTAGTGCGTATTCGTCTCGAGCCCCCGTTCGCGTGCTTCGTAGCAGAAGCACCGAGGGCCCCTCGACTGAATCTTTGTACCCACTCCACCCCCCGATAAGAAACCCCTGGCCCCCCGCGCTTCCAACCATCACATATACAAGATTAGCAACCTCTTGGTTGCTCACTAACGCGGGCATTGGTGGTAGCTCTGCGTGCACACAATGTACACACAGAGGGGTCAACAACGCCACCACCGCCACTACTGTCGTAATTATCACGCGACTAACCTTCATCAGAAACCTCCTCCAAGAACCCAATTACAACCAAAGAAGCCCTGCCCATGCTACCCGAGGTGTAGTGGGAGGACCTCTACTCTCCGCCTATGGTATCATACATACTATAATTTGTCAATAGCACCCCAAGTAACTCTCCACACCTCCCACCACCCCTCTTCTTCCACGTCAATCTTGACCTTGA
>CAZTKT010000037.1:0-6376 GCA_964614265.1 uncultured Candidatus Saccharibacteria bacterium
TTTAGATAGAGCCGTACTATATCAAACTGAGCCTCCCGAAAAGGCGTTTAGGTCACATTTTTCATATGCAAAGATTATATCATGGGTACTTTCTACAAAACACCGTTTGTTCACAACGGTAGCTTTTGCTCCTTCGTATATCTACAGAACTACAAGAACGTCTTGTTCATCGTACACTCTATCACACTATTATCTTCAAGTATGTAAGTATTACATACTGTGTGAAAAAAATTCTAAATTCGAAACTCGACCACGTCACCATCGTTGACGACGTATTCCTTCCCCTCGGTACGAAGCTTCCCCTGTTCGCGAGCATTGGCTTCAGAACCAGAGACAACGAGGTCTTCAAAGCTCATGACACTTGCGCGAATGAATTTTGTTTTGAAATCGGTATGAATCGCAGTGCCAGCTTCGGGCGCAGTCACACCCTGTGGGATAGTCCACGCACGAGTCTCATCTTCACCGGTAGTAAAATACGAAATAAGTCCGAGGAGTCGGTAGCACGCACGGATGAGATCAGCGATACCAGAATCTTGCGTCCCATACTCACGACGAAATTCTTGCTTCTCGTCTTCGGCAAGTTCTTTGAGCTCATGTTCAATACCTGCATCCACAAGCACATATTCTGACCTTGTTTCCTCAAACAACTGCATGAGTGCTGACCAACGATCGTCATGCTGCTCATCAAAATTAAACGCGCCCGCTTTTTTATTGAGTACATATAGGATTGGTTTCATCGTGAGGAGTTGAAGTGCACGCACCGGTACACACTCTTCTTCAGAGATCGGGAGTGTGTGTGCCAAGTGTCCACTCTCGAGGTGCGTGCGCAAACGAGCCAGCACGGCCGTCTCTTTTTCTGCTTCTTTCTGCCCGCGCTTGAGATCACCTTCAGCATTTGAGAGACGTTTGGTGACCGTCTGGAGATCAGTGAGAATAAGTTCAAGATTAATAATCTCAATATCTGATAGAGGGTCTACGGTACCAGAAACATGAATCATGTCTTCATCATCAAAAATACGGACCACTTCGGCAATCATGTCAACCTCACGAATATTGGCAAGAAATTGATTCCCGAGTCCTTCCCCTTCCGACGCGCCCTTCACGAGCCCCGCAATATCGACAAATTCAACTACTGCAGGAATGGTTTTCTTTGAGTGTGAAATCGCTGTGAGTGTCTCCAGACGCGTATCAGGCACCGCAACAATGCCCACCGAGGGGTCAATGGTACAAAAGGGGTAGTTTTCTGCTGGTACGGCACTTCTGGTAAGCGCATTAAAAAGCGTTGATTTCCCAACATTTGGAAGCCCCACGATGCCCACTGACAGTTTCATACAGCGGCACTATAGCATATTTCTATTGAGAAGATTACCCTATGTTCCACACTTCCCAAGCGTGGCAATCTGTTTCTTCCACTTAGTTTTATGTACATCGGTCGCATGATCACAAGGACCAAATGTGGACACACGTGCTTTGATACCCGCAAAACCGAGGATACCATGCACAATTTCATTTGTGCAATCACCAAACTTCAGCCATGTCATAAATGGACTATGGTTGCCCGCGGTCACGATCACCCGTGCCGTTTTCCCCTTGAGGCGCTGGATGAGTTTTCCAGACGGTTTTTCAAAGTTAAATGCGAAACCTGGAAGATACATACGGTCGAACATACCCTTCAGAATCGCAGGCATCGTACACCACCAATTTGGATAGCTGATCACAATGTGATCTGCCCATCGCCACTTATCTTGCATATCAAGAAGGTCTGGTTCAAGCTCTTGAATGGCACGGTACCCTTTATGTAAAATGGGGTCAAAGGTCATGTCACCAATATTGACGCGCATCACCTCATGTCCCGCGCCACGCGCCGCGTCTTCATATACTGTCGCTAATTCACCAGAAAAAGACTCAGCATCAGGATTCCCCAAGAGAATTAATATTTTTTTCATGCTATAAAAGGAACGTACCCTTACTTTCTAATAGAACCATTTTGATTGAATTGCTGACGTGCAATCTGAGTCTGAGGACCCATAATAGCCTGTAGCTGTTTCTGATATTTTGGCATCACTACCATCGCCGCCGACATCTGATCTTTGCCCGTCTTCATCTCAGCTTTTATTTCTTTTGCGATTTGTGCAAACAGATCCGGGTCTTTTTCAACAAGTGCCATGATTTGTGCACGCTGTGCCTCAGGCACATTTTTGAGCTGTGACTGCAGCATCTTCTTGATGAGAAATTGCTTGATCATTGTACAGAAGTAGTCACTGCATCAGCACTTGTCAACAAGGAAGGTTGCACCGTCATTTTTTGCGAAATAAGCTCAATAACTACCGCAATGGCCAGTATACCACCGAGGTATGTCAATACCAGTGGGAGGTACGCGTAGGTGATGTTTTGTAATGAAACGAGCGTACCGAGCGTATACCAACTCGCTGCTTGAATTGCCGGACCGAGTTTATTACTCATCAGATGAAATGTCATGAGCACAGGATTAATAAAGAGTACGGCGATAACTGTCCACAAGAATGTAAGTACGCTCACTCCAAGTAATACCTTCAGTGGCGTACCTGTATACAGATAGAGAGAAATTTTTGTCGCTTCGGTCACAAAAATGAGTACCATTGCGACGCGTAAGACAACATACACAACCTTTTGATAAGGACGTCCCACGTCGTGCGCCACAGTACTCCGCATTCCCATAAAATGAAAAATAAGAGCAAATGTTGATCCACCGACCCCAAGCGATATTGCCATGCCATTAATAGTCTGTACGATGTTATATAACGCAATCATCCCCATAGGGTACCACAAAACCCTTTTGGGAAGAAATACTCTGCCTGTTGAGAACTTTTGACGCACCATTCGTCATAGGAGACGATGTATACTACTATCATTACGAATAGCATATCTATAGGGTCTATGCATACCATTAAGCAAACAATTGACTCCCTCACTATGTACCGGATGATGTTGTACTTCATGTGTCTTTTGTTGGGCACAGCAACAGCATTGAGCCTCGTTGGCATACTGCCATACCACGCGGGAGATATTGCCCTCCAGACGCTCCTCTTTGTTGGCATCTGTTGGGGTAGCAATATGCTGATTGCTCGCGCACTGAACATAGTGCCAAATAGTGAGTCATCTATTATCACGGCACTCATCCTCTCGGTGATTGCAGGCCCTTTCTCTCTGCCGAGCGGTCTTCCCGCGATTGTACTGATGTCTACTGTCGCAATGCTCTCCAAATACGTGCTCGTTCTTCATCGTAGCCATGTCTTCAATCCTGCCGCAATTGGCGTACTTATTTCTGGATTTCTTGGCTACTCCGCAAGCTGGTGGGTCGGCAACAGCGCACTTGTTCCGATCATACTCATTGGTGGCATGCTCGTGGTACGCAAGGTGAGACGCACTCGTCTCGTCATCAGTTTTCTCAGTACCTATGGAATACTTCTCTGTATCGATGTGTTCCTCGTGCGTAGTGGTGATAGTGCACTCCTCGGTTTACTCCTCAAAAATATCCTCCTCTCTTCCCCACTTCTCTTCTTTTCATTTGTCATGTTGATCGAGCCGCTCACTGCTCCACAAACAGAGAAACTGCGCACATACTTCGGAGCAGGAATTGCTGGATTACTCTTTATCTTTCAGTGGTTCTTCAGTCAGGTAGTTTTCTCACTTGAGGTATCGTTACTCATCGGAAACGCGTACGCACGCATCATGAGCCCTGATTTTCGTCAATCGTTCATTTTACGAAAAAAAGAAACACTTTCACCAACCGTCTCTGGATTTTGGTTTGAGCCGGTACACCCATTTACCTTTCATCCTGGACAATTTCTTGAATTCACCCTTCCTCATGCACCGCAAGATACGCGGGGTATTCGGCGATATTTTACTATCGCCTCAGCACCGAGCGAAAAACAAATCTTGCTGGTGACCAAATTCACTGATGAAGGAAGCACCTTTAAGAAAACACTGAAAAATCTCCCGCTAGGTGGTGAAATTATCGCATCAAAAGTTGCAGGAGATTTTGTCTTGCCTCTCGATACCACACAAAAACTTCTCTTTATTGCTGGAGGTATCGGTATCACCCCATTCCGTAGTATGATCGCTGATCTCCGTGCACGCGAGGAACAGCGAGATATCATACTCTTATATGCGGCACAAGAGGAACACGACCTTGTGTTCAAAGAACTCTTTGAAGCCTGTGATTGTGGTCTCGACGAAATAAGCCTGCGTGCGGTGTATGTACTCTCTAATGAGACCACTATTTCCCCAGAGTGGCAAGGTAACAGAGGGAGGATTGATACTGCACTTATCACAGATACCGTTCCTGACCTAGCCGAGCGTCTGTGCTATATCTCTGGTCCTGAACCAATGGTAGAAGCACTCTCAAAGGTTCTGCTTGCCATTGGAGTATCCGAAGCACACCTCAAACAAGACTACTTTCCTGGATATGATGCCGATGGTGACCCATCATACAGGTAGTGTATGTGTGTCGTTCTTGAAAAAGTTTCAAAACGCCAACCGACGAAACGTCTCAGCGTACTTCCATCCCTTCTTCTTACCCGCGATACGTGCTCGCTCTCGAATTCGTTTTTCCATTAGCTTCACGTCCGGTATCTGACTCTCATGAGAGTTGAGCGCAGCAATTTTTTTTCCTATTGTTGCAGTGATGTTCACGTAGCGATTTGCCTTTTCAGGACTATAAAACCACACTTCCTCTATCTGATGCGGAAATACCTCTTCTTGCGCAAGCTCGGGAAAAAATGAATCAGACCCAACGCCCGGATAGATCGCATCAAAGACAATTTCTGCGGTCATACGATGATCACGGTGATATTTGTAAAAATTATCAAATGCATGATTGGCAGGGTCTTGCGATAATACAATATCCGGCCGAACATCTCGAATCACCCGCGTTACCTGTTTGCGCACCTCTCGCGTGTGTTCAAGATCCCCGTCAGTGTTTCGTAGAAAGATGACCCGATGCACGCCGACCACCTTCCCTGCCGCCTCCTGCTCACGCTCGCGCATCGCAACCATCTGCTCTTTTGTTTGTTTGACTTTGTGTGTTCCCTTTTCACCATTAGTCAGAATGCAATACACGACCTCATGTCCTTGTGCCGTAAGTGTCGCCGTCGTCCCCGCACACCCAAAATCTAAATCATCCGGATGAGCAGAAAATATGAGGAATTTTTTTGTTGGTTTTGTTTTCATATGATGAGATCATTTATCAATAATTTGGGGTGCCTAAAATCGAACTCAGGTCTCCTCGTTGTACAATAATCAGAAGCTTCATTTATTCCCTACTATATCCCGCCGATGACTCATTCCCATATCAGTTACTCGTTTTTTATACGTCTCAAAATCCCACTGATTGAAGAATGTCTGTGCCGCAGTTAATCCTGACTGATACAGGAGACCTTTCTTTTCGGAGGTAATACTAAAATCAGTCGTTTGCACACCAAGCGTCGGGATAGGGATAGAGCGCAAAAAATCTGTGTCTTTAATATACCGAGAATCATGCGCCTCCATCATTGTAGAAAACAGCGCGGCAAACAACGTCAGTGGTCCAATAATACGATGTGGCTTATCAGCCTCTGGCTCTACCAGAGCAAACCCGATCGTTGGCCAATCCTGATGTACTCCCTTCTCTGGCTCATCTAACAGAAAGAGCGGGAAATTACTCAAAAGACCACCGTCCACAAGATACATATCTGTTCCGGTCCTTGTCTTCATTCGAACGGGTGTATAAAAATACGGGATACTCATGCTCATCCGCACCGCACTCGCCACATCGAGACGATCCGGCTCAATCCCAAAATCCACAGCATCCCGTGGCAGTACGAGCAACTGCCCTCGCGAAATATCCGATGTGACTACTTGGAGTTTGTAACGAAACGCTGGATCATCTTTAAATTCATCGATCACCAAATCACCAAATGTGTGCACGCCTTTTTTAGCAAGTAACTCTCGTAACCAGTCTTCAAAAAATTTCCCTTCGTAGATACCTTTCTTAAAGATGAGATTGGCGGCACGACCAATGAGTGGAATAGAGGCAAGTGCACTCCGATCCCGGAGACTGGGGTAATCCAATGTATCCATGATCGTCTTCATCTCTCCAGAAGAATATCCAGCGGCCACAAGTGCACCAATAATGGCCCCCGCAGATGTCCCCGCCACATTCACAAACTGATAGCCGAGCTTCTCTGCCACCGCAATCGCACCAACCAACCCGCTTCCCTTCACGCCCCCTCCCTCAAATACTGCGTCAATTTTTTGCATAGGTACCCGTCAGTATAGCAAAAACACACGACCTTGCACCTTCCTGAATAAGTCCACCCCTTTCTGCACCCCTCTGGTAATTGTTCACGATAGTACT
>CAZTKT010000038.1:0-6190 GCA_964614265.1 uncultured Candidatus Saccharibacteria bacterium
GATCTGCGAACTACTCAAAGGGAGCTGAATAGTACCCGAAATGTTTCTATTGACCGATTTTAATTTTGTCTTTATACCAATATACGTGGTGCTTCCGCCTGATATCATTTTTGCGGTTTCAAGCCACCACGCACTCCGTGCGTGCGGAGGAGTTGGTTAGGGATGGTAGTATACCCGTCATTTTGGTTGTCAAATTTATCCACAGTAGGCTTGTCAATTATATTGACATAATAATTGGTATGGCTATACTGTAGGTATGATCAAACATACATTTTTGTTAGAACTGAGAAATAATCAGGGTATTTCTCAGGCTTTTGTCGCTGAAAAAATAGGTGTTTCAAGGGCAAGTTATATAGAGATTGAAAAAGGAGCGAAAGAGCTTACCCTTTCACAAGCAAATACTATTGCCGAAATTTTCAATATTACTCTAGCCGAACTTATATCTGGGGAGAAAATTTCTGAGATTAAAGTTTCTATGAATGAAGCGACTGACAAAAAAGTAAAGCAGGAAATCCGTATTGATGTACCACAAAAAAACCTTAAGAAATTTAAAGAGGTACTACTGTACGTTCTAGAAAAAGTTGGCAGTAAATCAAATGTCGGAATGACTGTCTTATATAAACTTCTCTACTTTATTGATTTTGACTATTATGAAAAATTTGAAGAGCAACTTATTGGAGCAACATACATAAAAAATCATTTTGGGCCGACTCCAGTAGAATTTAAAAAGATTGTTGAATTAATGGAATCAAGGGGAGAACTCGAGACAGTTAAGAGTAAGTATTTTCTACATGAGCAGACAAAGTATTTACCACGAAGAGAACCTGACATATCTGTGTTGAACGCAAGAGAGATAAAACACATAGACGAGGTGCTTTCTCGTCTTTCTGATAAGTCTGCAACTGAATTAAGTGAGTATTCTCACAAAGATGTTCCTTGGATTACCGCAGAGGATGGCCGACCTTTATCTTATGAATCTGTGTTCTACCGAACGAAGGACACTTCTGTTAGAGAATATGAGCCCGATAACCTATAAAAATACATCGGGTTTTGACAAAGATCTAAAAAGATTAATCAAGAAATTTAGAACTCTTGAGGGTGACATTGAGGTTCTAAAAAAGAACGCCATCGAGCTATTTCACTTAATGAACATAGACAACAATTCTGTAGAACCAATTCCAAATTTTTGCTCTGATGAATTAAAGGTTTGTAAAATAAAGAAATTTGCCTGCAAAGCTCTTAAGGGTCGTGGTGTGCAAAGCGGTATTCGCGTTATTTATGCGTACCATGTTCTGACGAATAAAATAGAGTTTATTGAAATGTATTTTAAGGGTGAATCGGAGAATGAAGATAAGGAAAGAATAAAGAACTATTTAAGCAGAATCTAAATTGGGTTACCACTGCCAGTAACCGAAGCCACAAATTCTAAAGCTATCACTAAACGAGGCGCTTCCTCTCGGTGTACGGGCCGTAGATCATCTCTTCCGGGAAACCATCACAAATCTAAACCGCACACTATTTCATCTACATACTTTATTCTGTTACACTGTAATAATGTGGAAATCTTCTCTATCGCGAACGATGGTTCTGTGGGCGTTTGTCGCCTTCATAGGTGCCATTTTTGCTGTACCGCACGTTGCCTCTGCGGTGCTTCCGCCTGATATCATTTTTGCGGTTTCATCGCAGGTCGTGCAACTCTGGACGTTTGTTGGCACGATCATTGTTGGCTCGATCGTCGTACTCTTTCCCACATTTACAATATTCTTCAAAAGTAAGGTCGGGAAATGGCTTTGTGCGATGTTGGGCGTCATCGTTGTGTTGTTGGTGTGGTCGTATGTTCTGTTGCATATCTACCGACCGGCATCGCTCCCGCCCTGGGTACCAAACGGTACAACCGCTACTGGTACGACAACGGGAGCGATCCCGTACAAGGTCGGCTACCGTTTCTATTCGGACCGGTTTGTATTTGTTGGGAAACGTCCTAGTGGGGATCCTGTTGCTTTTGATATGTATATCAACAGAAAAGAACTCGCAGATGGAGGTTTTTTTCATTACTACTCTCTGTCATTGATTGACGGAAACATACGCGATGAAAACTATCAGAGCCAGATGGTACCGGATTCCGAAGTACTGCCGGGACTGATATTTTCTGAGTTTGTGCGACATATGGCGGCGGATCATTCTTCGCGCGAGTCGTTTACATTTTCATTGAGCGGAGGAAATAAAAAGTATGCGCTGGAAACATCCGAGCTTAAGGGAGATTTTATTACGAAAAACGAACCAGAGAACACCGAGTATTTTAGTGTTGGTCGCGCAATTCTTCGCAATGGTACCGACAGCATAGAGGGCAATGTTCTTTTTCAGCGGACGTATTCCACGGATTATCGTCCCACAATTTTCTTTGCGGGTTACGAAACTCTTTCCTCTGAGGCGACGCAGATTATACTGTGGGATGACGCAGGGTCGTTTTATCTTGCTGATAAGTCTGATGTACATACGGTGTCCCCCGCCTACTCGTCGCATTTTTGGGCTCTTACCAAAGACGGCGATCGCGCTCGGAAGGCATTTTCGGGAGAACTGGAGTTGTCACAAAATGTAACCGGCCTTTTTACGGGCTCGATTCCTGATTTGGGGATCAAGGAGATCAGGGTGACCGCAAAAACATTTTTTTTCGGCGAAACTACCAAAGGGTACACAGAAGGGACGTTGGTTGATTCGGTCGGATCGCATGCCGTGCGTGGCATAGTCACACACAACGAATATGGTGAGCGCTAATGACCATGACATCTTGAGCGATCCGTCCGGAATAGGGTCGAAGGCAATTCGGCTTGCCGAACTTTCTGTCGCAGGATTTGAAGTTCCGCCTTTCAGAGTGATTCGGAGCAGTGATGTCGACCGAATATCGAATCACGCAACCGATGCGGATGAGATACTGCGACAGATTGCAAACGAAGTCCGTGATACGCTCAAGGCTAACACGTACGCGGTGCGCTCGGCTGCTTTTTCGGAAGATGATGTGCGCTATTCACAGGCGGGCCAGTTTAAAACTGTGCTTGATGTGTTACCGTCGGATATTCCCAAGGCAATTCGAGAAGTTATAGATGATGTCCGTGCGAAAGGTGTGATCGGCACGCAGAGTCAGTTTTCAGTAATCATCCAGGAGTATGTTGACGCAGAATACGCGGGAGTTGTGTTTACGAGAAATCCGCTTGCAGGTCGCGAGATGATTATCGAGTGGCGAAAGGGGCGGGGAGCGGAAGTCGTAGGTGGTAGCGTGGTCGAAAGAGTAAGCGTCATGGGAAATGCGACAATTTCAAAAGAACCCTTTCCGGGCTTCGCACTCCTTTGTAGTGTCGCATGCAACATAGAGGAGAAGTATGATTTTCCACAGGATATCGAATGGGTGCTCAAAAGCGGAGCACTCTCCATCGTACAGACGCGACCACTTACGACAATTTCTAAAAAAAAGTACGAAGGCTATCGTCTCATCGAAAAGGAGCTTGATCAGACAAATTATTATTTTGACCAAAAAACGCTTGGTGAAGCATTTCTGCGACCGACTACTCTTTCCCTTGAAATTTTACAATTACTCCACGCACCAAAAGGCGCAATTGCCCGTAGTTACAAAAAAGTCGGGGTTACATTTTTTGCGGCCGATACGTTTCGCAGATTTGCATCGGCTCTCTATATCGATAAAGAAAAGGAGCTCAAGCAATTTTTTCCATCGTACTCATATTTTGGCGGTACCGAGCTCAAGCCTCACCTGGCACAGTTCAAAGGATTTTGGACGACAACGCGCAATGTATCGCGACTTCATGCACTACCTCTTAAGCCGGTCGATGCTCTGTTGAGGGAGCTTCGGTCTCTTATGAGAGAGGTGGCGAAAGAGCTTTCGAGCGGTGTGGGGTGGGATAGCTGGCTTACGCGTTTTGATTCCATCTATGAGCAGGTATATAGTGTCAATATCTTTTCAGAGAAGGCACTGAAATCCATGGAAGCGGCTACGGTAGGATTGAACGTATCTTCCGTTGAGCTTATGACAGTGTCGATTGATAGGGAAACCAATCGGTCGCTCGAGAGTGAGGTCCGTTTGGTATTTCCAAACCTGCGAGGTAACTCGATCAACATCGCTGATGAGTCGCCTTTTAAAGCGGTGGATGCGCGTATCCAATCGAGTGAGATACCATCTTGGTGGAGTGCGCTTTCCAAGGCAACACAAAATCAACTAAGGCCACATATTGAACTGGCACAGCGCTACGGTGAGCTTCGCGAAGAGGGCAGATGGCTGAGCGTACTTGCGATGAACGGTCTTCGAAATGCCCTCTGTGCAGTGTTTGCAACATCGGGCATTTCGGACACCAGTCTTGCATACTTCGCGACACTTGATGAAGTGTCCCGTGGTCAATTTGACGTCAGCGTATTACAAAAACGAAAAGCAGTATACGATGCCGACTCTTTGTATGACTTGCCAAGTGTGATCTCAAGTATTGTCCAACCGATTTCAAACGACGCATACGGCGTGTCGCCCGGGATTTCAACGGGCAGGGTGTGTGATCTTCATGGCGACATCCAGAAGGGATGCATTCTGCGTGTGGATCGGCTGGAGCCAGAGCTGACAAAATATTTTGATACGGTCTCGGGGATTATCTCTCGCGAAGGCGGCATTCTTTCCCACCTCGCCATCGTCGCCCGTGAATATGGTATCCCGGTTGTTGTTGACAGCCGTCAAGAATCAGAGCTGAAAAATGGCACAGAAGTAACGATTGACGGATCGAAAGGGACTATTTCTTTTAATGGAGTATAGTAGATACGAATATATTCAGCATGCATACAACAATAATAAATGATTGCCGAGATGCGAATGCGGCAGGGCGGCAGATGGCACGGGTGGCTACAAGTATCGGCGGTACGGTGTCTTTTGTTGGTGTGGCGAGTGATTTGGAGGCGGCAGGAAATCTTATTGATATTCTCGATGCATATGGTGAAGGGAGTGGAGTGGTGCTCGTCAATGTTGCGCCACGTAATGGTGCCGCAAAGAAATGGGAAAATGGGACACCGTTTGGGTATTGTTGGTACAAAAATGTGCTCGTGGTAAGTAGTATCGACGGGCTGACCTTCTCACTCATAAAAAAACTTGAGCTTGTGACGCAGATCAATGTTCTCGATATTCCCACAGTAACTGCACAGTTTGTTACGGAGGGGATACTCTCATCGGACGTGCGGGCACATATTATTAGGACGCAGTTTCGGAGCTTTGACTTTTTGCCACGCGTAGCAGCATATTTGATTGCACATACCGACGTGGTTGCGGAACCTCTGCCGATGGCCGATATTGCTGATGCCCCGCATGCGGTCTGGTGGATTGATAATTTTGGTAATTGCAAGACGACACTGCTTACGCATGAGTTGCCCTCCGGTGGTACTGTTGCAACCCGTCTCGGAGAGATTCCCTACTATGAGCATTTGAAAGATGTGCCTGATGGCACTACTGCATTAGTGACTGGTAGTTCTGGGATTGGGGCAAAGCGTTTTATAGAAGTGGTGGTGCAGGGGGTAAGTGTAGCGATGACACGTGGGCTGTCTACCGGCGATGTCATTTTATAGAATATGCCTGTAGCGATTCTCAAGCGTGGTGGGGTGGGTGTACTCTTGACTGATACGATATACGGACTCGTTGGCCGTGCGCTTCATAAAAAAGCAGTGGAGCGGATCTACCGCATCAAAGGACGTAATCCAAACAAGCCGTTAATTATTTTGATTTCTTCCGTACGCGATATTGCACGTTTTGGTATCGTACTTGATGTGAAGACCAAGCAGATACTGAGGACGGTGTGGCCCGGTCGGGTGAGCGTCATTGTGCCGTGTCCGTCACAACGCTTTGCCTATCTGCATCGAGGGACGAAGACTCTCGCGTTTCGTCTTCCAAAAAAACCGTCACTCTTGGCACTATTGCGAAGGACGGGGCCACTGGTCGCACCGAGCGCCAATCCGGAAGGCCTGCCGCCGGCGTGCAACGTGACCGAAGCGAAGAAGTATTTTGGCGACAACGTCGATTTCTACCTCGCCGGCGGCAGGCCTCAACGCAACCCTTCCACGCTCATTACCATAAAGGACGGAGAGATCATATCTCTGCGTAGGTGACTAAGCTCACATACATCCTGCACTCATTAACCACAATGAGTGATGAGAA
>CAZTKT010000039.1:0-5848 GCA_964614265.1 uncultured Candidatus Saccharibacteria bacterium
GATTCTCATCACTCATTGTGGTTAATGAGTGCAGGATGTATGTGAGCTTAGTCAACAGCTGACCCGAGAGGGGTACCTGCGCGGAACGCTTTCGGCAAACAAGAGCGAGGGCCCACAGCATGCCGTAGGGTTGATCATGGGCCATACACAACTAGTACCACACGCCTTCTCCACTCACATAGCTTCCTTCGGTATCTTGATGAGAGACCCCTCGGGAGTATCAACAAGATATGGTTTCAATGGGCCATAGAGTCGATCAAGCAGTTCTGCTTTGCGTTTTCCAATGAGCAGTCGTGGTCGATATGCTACTGACTGTGTCGGAAGGGCAAAAAAGGAAACGCCCGTGTCGGTAAACTTCCCACCGATCAGTAATCCCTCTTGTGTCGCTTGTGAAAACGTCTGGTCAAAAAGAAAATTCCCAAGCGAATAGATGATCGGTACACCCTTGTAGATCTCAGCGTCCTGGACAACATGCGGATGACCCCCTATCACCATGTCAGCGCCCGCATCGATCCACTGATGCGCCACCGTAGCCTGTAAGGCACTGTGCCGTGTCGCGTATTCAATCCCCCAATGGGGCATCACAATAACCCGCATCGTAGGATCTTTTTTAAGTTGTGCAATTAACGGAAGAATCGAGGGGGCATCTTGATCCCCGGGGATCAGGTTGATACCAATCACCGACAGACGAAGCCCGTGTCCTAAAAATTGGGCCACATGCGTCGCATCCTCCGCCCTCGGTCCGCCGATGATTTGAATATGTCGACTCTCCAACACCGCTTCTGTAGTGGATGCTCCCTCATCCCCTGCATTATCACTATGGTTATTCGCCTGACTCACCGCGCCCACATGGAGGTAGGAAAGCGCGCGAGCACTACTCGGAGAAAATCGAAAGGTCACATTGTCGCCACGAATATCGTCCGGCACATACCGACTCGTGATCGCTCCCTCCAGATTGACGACTGCCGCATCGGTTCCCCAAAAAAGCCGATCCCCAAGATCAGATACTGCCATTGTAAAATCATCCTTAAAGGCATGGTTGATGTTTCGAGCAAACAACATGTCTCCACCAAACAGAAAGCTGACGCTTGTCTGTGGCACAACCTGGGCACCTTTCTCGTACCAACCAAACACGTGCGTCGTCGATTCTGCATCGAGGTCATGCATCAGCACACCTGAGTTCGTATGGTCCCATAGGGTAAAGTGATTCGTCTGCTGATGTTTTGCCCAGAGTGTGAGAAGTGCGAGAGCAGAACCCGAATCAACTTCAGCGCCGGTCCCAAGATCCGCGGTGTCGAGCATCTCTAGAGCACGAATTGACCGGTCATCGTGGAGCGCGCCGAGAAGCGCTGGTTGGTAGTGGGAGAAATCAACTGATGCGATCATGAGACAATCAGTACACGATGCACTCAAGGCCTCCGTGAGTGCGAACAGTCGTTCTGTTGAGACATTTTCGAGTATAAGGGGTACCAGCGTTGCGGAGGGAAAGGTCTGCTTGATATCTACAAGAATATTGTAGATACCGTGCTCGTCTTCAAAACTCTGTGGCTCATCAGTCGCAAGCTTGTTGTGGGTAAGAAAAGCAACCACCTCTTGATTGGCAGAGATTGTGCCATCAAGAATCTTCCAATCTTTGTGTGTTGTTTGAATCGTACCCGCACCGGCAGAATAATGATTTGGCGACACAAGGATAATCGTCTGTGGTGGAGGTATCTGTTGCGCCACTCGCGCAAACAGTTGTGCCCGCTGTACCGCAACCAGGTTATGATGGGGCACAACCATGCCACTAATGTTTCTGTTGTGTGTCACCTCATTTCGCACTCCTTCTTCTCTATCCAAGGGCAATGCACGAAATACGAGCGCACTTAAAAGAATAAGCACAAAAGCAAAGACGACGAGGACAGTATGATGTGTGATAGGTCGCATTGAAACATCCATTCTACATGCACAAACACACCCCTCCAAATGAGGGGTGTGTTTGTGCATCACAGAAAAAAATACGCTACACGGCCTTCTCCAACGGCATGCCGATGTGACGCAAAAGTGCCAGTGCATTTTCTTTTGTCTTGGCAGACGTCACGATCGTAATCCCAAGCCCAAACACATTGCGAAGATCCTCATCAGAGGCCTCGGGAAAAATCGTATTTTCCTTTATGCCGAGCGTATAGTTGCCCATCTCATCGATCGAAGAGATCTTGAGCCCTCGAAAGTCTCTCGTACGAGGCAGTGCGACGTGGATCAATTTGTCGAGGAAATGGTACATCCGTGCGCCACGAAGCGTGACCTGATAGCCGACAATATCACCCTGGCGAAGTTTAAATGAGGCGATCGACTGCTTTGCACCACGTGGAGCCGGCTTCTGTCCGGTGATTTTCCCCAAACGATCTTGGATAAGCTCTCGCTGTTTTTTATCAGACACGCGTCCCACACCGACGCTCACCACGACCTTCTGGATACGTGGCGCTTGCATACGATTGGTATACCCGGCGTCTTTTTTGAGCGCCTCAAACGCGTTGTCGAGTTTTTCTCGAGTACGTCCCACTGGTTCTTTAGTTGTTGCTGTCTTTGGCATAAAAAATGACTATGCTACTCGTGCGCCACTTCCTTTAGTAATACGCACCTTCTTTCCCCCCTCAAGACGATATCCCACACGCGCAGGCTTTTTGGTCTGTGCATCGGTGAGCGCCACATTGGAAACGTGAACGGGTGTGGGACGATCAATGATCTGCCCTGCCTGCCCCCTTCGGGTCGAGCGCTGATGCTTCTTTACCATTCCCACCCCCTCTACCACCACACGCTCTTTTTTAGGAAGCGCAACCAACACCCTTCCGTTCTTTCCACGGTCTTTTCCAGTAATAACAACCACCATGTCTCCTGTCTTTATTTTCATATATATCTAAACAACTTCGGGCGCAAGTGAGACGATTTTCTGGAACCCTGCCTCCGCAATCTCGCGTGGAATCGGCCCAAAGACACGCGTTGCTCGTGGCTCACGCTTCTCCTTTTCAATAATCACCACTGCGTTATCATCAAAACTGACATACGAGCCGTCCTTGCGACGAAAGGGCTTGCGCTGACGCACTACCACCGCATGCACCACATCTTTCTTCTTCGTCTGTTTGCGTGGCTGTGCGACCTGTACCGAGAGGACGACCAGGTCCCCAATACAGGCATACCGCTTCTTTGAACTACCAAGCACCTTGAACACCCGTCCAATCTGGGCACCGGAATTATCAGTGATCGTTACTAATGTTTGTGGCTGAATCATAGGACAATTTCAAAATGTTTCCGTTTCGAGATCGGTCGCACCTCACGGATGATGACCGTATCCCCTTCACCTGCACGATTGCCGGGATTATCCACAAGATACTTTTTTGTGCGACGTATAAATTTCTTGTACTTGGGATGCTGTACATAGCGTTCTACCGCAACCGTCGCTGTGTCCTGCATCTTTGCAGAGATCACCGTCCCACGGAAGGTTCGGCCCTTTGAAACAGTTGGTTGTGTGGTGGTGGTGTCCATAGTGATGTATTAGTTCTTCTTTGTGCGACGAAGAGACAATTCAGTTAAAATACGCGCGATCCCCTTCTTGTTCGTACGAAACGCTTTGACATCTCGCCCCACACTTCCCGCCGTACTGAATCGAAACGAGCGGACACTCTCACGCATGTCGGTGAGGGTTTTCATGAGCGTCGCCTCTGTTTCTTTTGTGAGATCGGGCTTTTTCATATGCCGTTGCGTCTGTCCTGGTGTCTGTCCTTGGCCTTTTTGGGTCTCGTTGTGTCCCTTGCTTATACACTATAATGCGTACTCTTGTCCACTCGGGCGACCATCACTCCCTACTCACGTGCAACCATCGTGCTCTTTATCGGGAGCTTTGCGGTCGCCTTCCGGAAGGCCTCCTGCGCTACCGCCCGCGTCACTCCATCAACCTCAAAGAGCACCCGTCCGGGGAGCACCTCAAAGATAAAGTAGGCAGGGTCACCCTTCCCCTTCCCCATTCCCACCTCTGCCGGCTTCTGCGTGACCGGATGATCGGGGAAGATACGGATCCATACCTTGCCGGTCTTGCCAAGCGTACGAGAAATCACCCGCCGTGCCGCCTCAATCTGGTTTGATTTCACGCGGGCTTGCGTCAGCGCGCGCAAACCATACGAACCAAACGAGACCGCAAGCCCGCGTGTATCCGGAGTATACTTCTTGGGATTCGTACGTCCCGTCTGCCACTTTCTGTGTTTTACCTTTTTAGGAAATAACATATTCAGGTATTAACGGCGATCTCTCTCGTACCTCGATGACACTTCTGTCGCCTCCGCCACTTTCTTATTACGATCAGCAAACACATCGCCTCGATAAATCCATACCTTGACCCCAAGACTCCCGTACGGCAACTTCGCATACTCACGCGCAAAATCAATATCCGCACGGAGCGTCTGCAGAGGAATACGACCCCGCTTCGTCTCTTCTCGACGACTCATGTCCGCACCACCGAGACGCCCCGAGAGCAGTACACGTACCCCTTCTACATCACGATTCGCAATTACCTTCTCCACCGTCTGCTTCATCACGCGACGAAAGGGCATGCGCTTTTCCAGCCCTTCCACAATCATCTGTGCCACAATCGCCGCATTCGATTCCGGCGTCCGGATCTCCTCAATATCAAGCTTGATGTCAGGCATCTCCGAGAGCTTCAGACCCCGCAAGAGCATATCAACCTCCTTCTTCAGTTTCACCGCCCCCTCACCACTGCGACCAATAATGAGACCGGGACGAGATGTCCGCAGAATAACCCGCAACATCTTGTTATTTCGTTCAATATCAATTGTCGCAACATACATGCCTCGGAACTTCTTCTCAAGTAGTGCCCGAATACGCTGATCAGTACGCAAATACTCACGATATTTCTTTGGATCAGTAGAAAACCATCGGGACTTCCAGTCACGGATGACACCGATGCGTTGTACGTATGGATGGACAATGTGAGTCATGGATAGATATGAAAATTATTGCTCCCCCAGTTCCACCGCAATGTGACTCGATCGACGGTTGATCATCGACGCCGAGCCCCGAGCCCGAGGCATCATACGCTTCGTCGTCACCCCTGCGTCAACCGTCACCCGCTTCACAAACAGCGTCTCCACATCCTTACCCGCCGCCTGTGCATTTGCCATCGCAGATCGCACCACCTTCGAAAACGGCCCCGCCGCACGCTTATCCGCAAACGAGAGTACCGAGAGCGCCTTCGCGACAGCTTTGCCACGCACCAAGTCCGCAAGCAGACGCACTTTGCGCGGTGATTGACGATAATTTTTAAGAAATGCTTTCATAGAGCGATACGTCCTACTTCTTCTTCACGCCCGTCGTCGTAGCCTTTGCTGCCGCAATCTCACCTTCCTTCTTCTTTTGCTCAAGCTCCTTCTGCTTCTGACCACCGTGACGAATGAATTTCTTCGTTGGAGAAAACTCCCCCAGTCGATGCCCCACCATTTCCTCCATCACAAATACGTCAATGTGTGTCTTGCCATTGTGCACCCCAAACGTAAAGCCCACCATCTCTGGCGAAATTTGCGATGAACGCGCCCACGTCTTGATCGTGCTTGTCGTCGCTGGTTTTTTACCAGCTACTTTCTTAAGCAACTTCGCATCAACGTAGGGACCTTTATAGAGTGATCGAGCCATAAAACGACGACACCGGTGTAGCAAGCGTATGGTACAAAAAACCAGACACAATCAAAGAGGCCATACCGAGCTTCGTGCGAGCATACTACGCGAAATAGGTGAGGGTGTCAAACGGAAGTCTTATCCACCGCAACATGAGCACAAACTGACTCTTGATTCCAACGCAAAA
>CAZTKT010000040.1:0-5843 GCA_964614265.1 uncultured Candidatus Saccharibacteria bacterium
GGTTTCAAAAGTATCTTGTATTGAAGCCGTGAGATGGGAGGTGTGGAGAGTTACCACCCCAATGGGTCATGCTATACTGCTTCTACCATGTCTTCCTTCGTTCATCTTCACACACACAGTCACTATTCACTCCTTAATGCCCTGCCGACAGTGCGTGAGCTGGTCGAGGCTGCAAAAGAGGATGGCATGACTGCGCTCGCCTTGACCGACAACGGCAATCTCTACGGTGCGGTTGAGTTTTATCAAACCTGCAAAAAAGAAGGGGTGAAACCGATCATTGGGATTGATGCATATCTAGCACCACGCACTCGAAATGATCGAGAACCAAACATCGACAAACCACGGGCACGCGTCATCCTCCTCGCAAAAAATACCAACGGGTACAAACACCTGATCAAGATTGTTACTGATTCATACCTCACTGGCTTCTACTATCGTCCGCGCCTCGACCATGCGCTCATCGAGCAATACAAAGACGATCTGATCTGCATTATTCCCTCATTTGCAGGAGAGACTTCGCATGCACTCAAGGCCGGAGATACTGAAAAAGCGCATGCTCTTGTCTCATGGTACAAAAGTCAGTTTGGTGCTGATTGTTATCTGGAGATCACACATCATCCGGAAATACCCGGGCACATGGAGCTCATGGGGCGCATCCGAGAGCTCGCCGAGGGCACGCAGACACCACTGGTGGCCGCCCACGATGTCTATTATCTCAATCCGGACGATCGTCTCGCGCGTGAAACGATGGTCAAAATCCAAACCGGCGGAACGGTCGAGACAACGAGTGAATTTGATGAGTATGAGGAAGATTTTTCATTTATTTCTCAAGAGAAAGCAAAGGAGTATTTTCGCGATATACCAGAGGCGCTCGCAAACACAGTGAACATTGCGGAGATGTGCACGGTCGAGATAGAGATCGGCAATTGGTACTTCCCCGACTATCAGATCGAAAGTGGACGAACACCAGAGGATGAGCTCACGGCACTCACCTATGCGGGCATCACCTGGCGTGGACTCGATCCGAAAGATCCAGTGATCGCTGAGCGCATCACCTACGAGCTCGATATCATCAAGATGAAGGGGTACGCAAAATACTTTCTCGTTGTCGGTGATCTCCTCACTGAGGCACGGAAGCGAAAGATCCTTACAACCATCCGTGGTTCTGTTGCAGGCTCTCTGGTCACCTATGTGTTGGGGATCACCAACGTAGATCCGATCGAATACAAGCTCCCCTTTGAGCGCTTCCTCAATCCAGAGCGCCCGTCTGCACCGGACATCGACATGGACTATGCCGACAATAGACGGGACGAGATCATCGAGTACGCAAAAGAAAAATATGGTGCGGACAAAGTCGCGCAGATTGGTACATTTGGAAAAATGCTCGCGCGCGCTGTCGTGCGTGACGTCGCCCGCGCACTCAATTACCCGTATGCGACCGGCGACCGGATCGCAAAACTCATCCCGATGGGTTCACAGGGGTTCCCGATGACGATTGACCGCGCGCTTGAGATAGAACCAGATCTGAAGGAGCTGTATGAAAAAGATGCCGAGACAAAAGAAGTCATTAATCTCGCGAAAAAAATTGAGGGGCGGGTGCGACACGTCGGCGTGCATGCCGCTGGTGTCGTCATCGCGCCCACACCACTCACTGACTATGTCCCACTCCAATATGAACCAAAATCAGACAAGGACACCGGCGGTAATCTCATCACTCAGTACGACATGCACACCGTCGGCGAGGATGGAGTGGGTCTATTAAAGTTTGATTTCCTCGGAATCAAAAACCTCTCCATCCTCGCTGATGCAGTTGAGCGCGTGCGAGCGATACGTGAAGTCGAGGTCGACATCGAACACATTCCCCTCTCTGATCAGAAGACCTTCGAGATGCTCGCACGCGGAGAAACCATGGGTCTCTTCCAGCTCAATGGCTCCGGCATGACCCACTTCTTAAAAGACCTCCGGCCGTCATCAATCCATGATATCAATGCCATGGTTGCGCTCTATCGTCCTGGCCCGATGGAATCAATCCCCCAATACATCGAGCGCAAGCACAACTCCTACCTCATTTCCTACATCGACCCACGCCTCGAGAAAATCCTTGACCGCTCTTACGGCGTCGTCACCTACCAAGATGACGTCCTTATGATCGCACGCGAGCTTGCCGGATATTCATGGCTTGAAGCAGACATGTTGCGTAAAGCAATGGGAAAGAAAATCCCAAAAGTCATGGCCGCTGAAAAAGAAAAACTGTTATCGGGATTTTCCGAACACGGCAAACTCTCACGTACCATCGGTGAGCGTTTGTGGAAACTCATTGAACCATTTGCCGCCTACGGTTTCAACAAAGCACATGCCGCAAGCTATGGACGAGTCGCCTATCAGACTGCGTACATGAAGGCCAACTTTCCCGTTGAATACATGTCTGCCGTCCTCACTGCAGACTCCGGCAATGTAGAAAAAATATCTGAGATCATCCATGAGTGTGAGCGAATGGGTATTGAGATACTCCCCCCGGACATCAACGAAAGCTTCGCTGACTTCTCGGTCGTACCACATGCAGAAAAGAAAATTATTCGTTTCGGCCTCACGACAATCAAAAATTTTGGTGCTGGAATTTCAGACGCGATCATCAAGGAACGTAAGGCCCAGGGACCATACAAATCCCTTGCCGACTTCCTCGGGCGTGTGCATGATAAGAATCTCAATAAAAAATCCCTCGAGGCACTTATCATGGCCGGTGCATTTGATCGGTTCTTTGAGCGAGGAGTACTCCTGGCACACATGGACTATCTACTTGAATTTAGTCGTGAGCACACGCTTGCCCAGACCTCCGGACACGATTCCCTTTTTGCGACGCTTGCATCAGAGGTACCGATGGAACTTACACTGAAACCCACAGATCCCGCCTCCGCAAGCCAGAAGCTTCTCTGGGAAAAAGAGCTCCTCGGCGTCTTTGTCTCGGGACACCCGCTCGATACATTCCGTGAACAGATGAAAAAATATCAACGTATCAGTGATGTCGCCACCGACGAACGGGAAGGTATCCCCGTCACCGCCGCAGGCCTCATTGAAGAGGTAAAGGAAATCATGACAAAAAAAGGTGAGCGGATGGCATTTATTCGTCTCGCTGATTGGGATACTGCTATCGAGATGGTGATCTTCCCCTCCCTTCTCAAAGAGAAACATGAGGTGCTCAAAACACAAAACACCATCGCCGTGAAAGGCCGTCTCTCCTTTCGCAACGGACAACCTTCGATTGTTGCGGAGATGGTGAAGATGTTAGCGTAGTAAAACTAGCGTAATCAAAAAAGTATTTGAATGGTCGTGCCCCCCACTAATAGAGTGCCTGTATCTCAGCGACACCCTGCAGACACTCCGGTCTATGCCCATCATCCAACACGCCACAGAGTTTTTTTGCATCTGCCTCTTTCAAACCCTCAAAAATAAATTCTTGTGCAGCGGAAGAAATACACAACGCATAGTCACTCACTTGAGACACAAAGGGAGTACACACCTTCTCTGCCACAGAGACGGATCCTTGTGCACTCTGTGTGGCAAACAAACCAATACTCCCAATACATGCCCTCTTAAGATCACCAGAAAAGGTCTCACATATCCGCATAGTTGCAGCCGAATCACCGTTAGTATGAGAGGCCGAGAAAAGTGCGTAGTTACGAACACATGCCGCTTGAAATTGTGGCATAGTAGTACAGAAATTTGCCGACCCCGCCACACCCACCGTTTGCGCATTAATGTCACCCTCCCTCACACCCGTGTAGTACTCCATAAAGACTCCATCAGCACAATACTCACGTTCTGTTTCCGACATTGAGGCGCAGACATCGAGAGCAGGAACGATCTCACCCTTCCAGTCCAATATCCCATGACCAATACCATGGATACATGACGCAACTCTTCCCGGTGGAGACAACGTATTACAACTCTCTCTTCCGAGCGGAATGGCCTTCACTCCCTCTTTTCTAATAAGTTCTTCCAGAAGCCCGTGATAACAACCGAATGCAAAGTGTCCATCGCAAATAGCAAATCCTTGTACACCGAGCTCATCGTATATAGCACGCCCAAGCATATGCGCAAGGTCATGACCTGCTACTTGATTCGTTCCCCAGCGTTCTATCAGGTAGGCATACGTTTTGCGCACACCACTCCCAATTATCTTTTTTTTTATGAGCTCAATATCTGCACTTGAGGCACTGGTAGTTTGATTCGACAGTGGCGGTATTACCGTTGATACCGTGCGGATGTTCCCGGGCACATGAAACATATCAAAGCATTCTGTGCGCCGACCCTCTTCACGCACAAAGGAACAAAAATTTCCTTTCTGTTCAACGGTACTCCCATACGAGCTGATCATGCCAAATAGTGTCTGGTAGCAGGCGTTTGCTTTAGGTGACTTTTTCTCGCTGAGGTAGGCACATATCTCGTACGACATATTTTCTCTATCGCCGACGGAAAACGCTGCGGGTACAAGGGAGAGGAGACATTCTGTCTTCCATGCCCCCGTTGCATTGTCACAAAGTGACACCGCCGTGTCTGTCTTCCCCTGTGTCTGTGGATGAATCTGTCGCGCAAAGTTGTTATAGCATAGCTCTTTGTATGCCAGAGGTACCACCGCATCACACTGCTGTGCAACCTGACGCAAATCGCCATCAAATAATTGATACATGAGCGAGGCTTGATTTGACCAGCATCCACCTCGATATTTATCTGGGACCGCATTGCAAGGATAATAGGGATCCGTCTTTTTCACCATACGATTAGGAGATGGCTTTCCATCGTGTACACCAAAAATATTCTCCATAAACACCCCGTCATAACAATTAAATGCTGGAATCGTAGCATCAGTCGTCACAAGCGTATCGCACAGCGAAAGCGCAGGGAGCATTTCGTACTCTTTCCAAGCGAGTAACCCATGTCCCGCGGCATGTATACACTGCGTAAAAACCTGTGGACCCGCATCTTTACAACGCTGTACTGCCTTTGTGACACCAGTGAGACCGCGATCTGCAAGTAAATTGAGAATCACCCCATGGTAACAAGCGCTCAGAAACGACTCATTACAATACTGCAGTGCATCTTCACCATACCGTTCATACGCCACATACCCAATTTCGTGAACAAGAAGATGCGTCTCTCCTGTAAAGGGCAAACCAGATCGTTGCATGTAATCAAGTGCCTCTGTCGGCCCATACGTCTCCGCCATCCTTCGTACAATTTTTGCTTGCACAGTTGGGTTCTTTTCTGCTAAAAGTTCAGCGACCTCTGGAGGCATGGCCCCTGTCTGCGCTAGGGAACTATCTGCATGCCTAGAGGTAAATAATATTTGTACCCGTTCTAGTAGTCCCCGCTTTTTCACTATGATACTCCCCCGACGGTGTGGCTGTACGTGATCATGATATCCCCATTCTTTTGCCTCTGTAAATCTAAAATTCCATGACTCCCCGGCATTGATCGCATGTAACGGATCAAACCCTGATAAAAATTCATGGGTTGGGTGGGGATCAGATGCCGGCCAACTTTGGCGACTGCTCCTATTTATAAATTGAATACTGTCCCCCTGACCAATCTCAATCTGCACAGGAGAAAATCCACTGTCTGTAATCGTCACTATATACGTCGTATGCACATACTGCCCAACTACAAAAAAATACCTACAAGCAATACCACAACAACAGATAAACGTATTATATGTTTCATGGAAGCTGTGGGAGACAAAGATGCATTGCCTATTTTTGGATAATAACAGAAGTACGCCCATCGGACAATGCGGTCTAATACCCTTTTCGGGAGGCTATTCTTCCTTTCCTCTGAGCACCTCCTCA
>CAZTKT010000041.1:0-5308 GCA_964614265.1 uncultured Candidatus Saccharibacteria bacterium
GTTTTTGCATACTGTCGTATGTTACGACAGTTGCATTTCAAAGGGGAATTTTCAACCGAGCTACTCTGGGGGGAGTACTGTGTCTTTCTTAAGATCTGCGGGGATGAGTGTATGTGGCAGAGTAACCGTGTCACCAATCTTAATACCAAATGACTCAACATAATTCACGTTTGCCTCAATGACAAAGCGCACAGGTGCCACCGGTTCAAACGTTCGTGGGTACGTCTCTGGCTCCAAGCCACGAGTGATATCGACAACCTTAAACTGGTCGTTAATCCAAATAATATCAATCAATATATGCATGTCCTGCATCCAGATTTTGTAGTAATCACTCGTATCAAAAATAAAAAGCATACCACTGGTCGCACCCAAGGAGGTACGCCCTCCCAAACCCTTTTCGCGTAACGCATCAGTATCTGCCACCTCCACGTGTATTGGTACTCCCCCAACACGTGCTACATAATCGGGTATGGGGACATTCGGTAACACTGGCGGAGATGATTGAGGTGACATATACAAAAAATAGAATACCGGAAGTGCCACAATACCCAGAATGACTAGTACTTTAAACATAGACGTATTAGAAAAGTCCTCGTGCGTGTAACAATTCTTTAATCTTCTCAACCATTTCCTGTGGTAATGATTGTGCCTTCACCAGAAAACCAACCGCACCAAGTCTCTTACTTTCAGCGATGTCCTCTACATGATCACGATTTGAAAACATCAGGACAGGAATGTCCTTATATCGCTCATCTGCTCGTATCGCCTTTAGGACATCTATGCCATTCATAATCGGCATCGTGATATCGAGCACAATCAGTTGCGGTGTATCTTGTGCAATATGCGCAAGTACTTTCTCCCCAGAATCCACCACAGACACCGTAAATCCTTCCTGTGCAAGATGCGTTGCAGTGATTGACGACAAAAAGGGATCGTCTTCGACAATTAATATATGGATATCCGAAAGTGCTCTACTGCCTCCCTCTCCTTCACTAGAGTGCCCCGATATATGCAACAGTGCATACACTTTCTCAAGTACCTCTGAGGGACTCAGCGCCGCTTTGATGATAGAGTCCCGTGCTCCCAGCGCCAACAACCGTTTGTGTTCTTCTGGCTCACCTGAATTTGAAACAATAAGAACCGGAATCGCTTTCAAAACTGGGTCGTGTTGCATCGCCGACAACACATCATATCCATCCCGCTTTGGCAGTGAAATATCAAGTAATACAATATCAGGTATGCTCTCCTGTATCTTCGCGAGACCTATCTCACCATCACCTTCCAGAAAAACCGTATGCCCATCTGCTTTGAATTTCTCCACAAGCAATCCCCCAATCATCGCGTCATCCTCAACAATCACAATCGTCTTATGCTCCATACGTGGCTATAGTATACCCTATGTCTCGCCTGTAGCACTATACATCTGCGGTGGATTGCGGAGATAGTGCGGAAAAAGATTCAAGATACCACTAAACTCCAATTTGCTCTGAATAGTGCTCCACTTCATGGTTCTGAAATAGTCCACAAGTGGGAGACATCGGAACACTATTACTTTTGTACACCCCACAATAAAAAAGAACCCCGGATGCTCTGGCAAGCATACGGGGTCTTTGGGTCATGTTCCGTTCTCCTTACTATCGTTGTTGCCATATCATCTGACGTCGCAACTCAAAGAAAGAGCGGGGCAACTTTGTCGGCTCTTTCAGAAGCTCAAGGTTGAACTCTCCGTCTGGGCGGACAATCATCAGTCCACCTGGATGCGCCCATTCCTTGCGCAACACTTCTGGCGTGCGCCATTCTGCAAGGAACTGCTTGCGAGAATGGTACACATTTCCGCGTGAGGGGTCTGCGAGCCAGACGGTATCTCCACTGACTCCACGGACTACCGCAAAATGACGAAGCGTACCTATTTCAAGGTATACCAGAACGGGTACAGTAGTCACGACACGTTCAAGTTCTCCAAGCGTGAACATTTTGCGTGTTGTTTTGTACCCCACTGACTGCGCAAGAGCTTCAATCTCAAGGAGAGACATGCCATCTTTCATGGCTTTCTTCAACGCATCATCGCTTACCTGCTCGATGTACTTGCCTAATAACGCGGACTCGTCAAAGCGCGTGTCTCCGAACTGGTAGCGCATGATGGTGAGTAGAGACCCAAGCCCGCACGAATTGTCGAGTTCCTGTGTCGCGACCTCCCCATATCGCTCTTCGTCCCACGTTCTACGTCCTTCAGGTACTCTATGAACACATGATACAAAGAGCATCAGGGCGATCACTATGCAGAGAAATCGCATCAGAACCTCCGCGATATATTGAAGCCGACGGCGACATCAGGCGCACTTTTCGTGAGACCGAAGCTCATATACGGCGTGAGCCCAAGATTCGGCGTGATCTGATAGCTGATCTGCACTGTTGCAGAGGCAGTATCGTAGATGCCGCCTCGTGGTGGATTAAGAAAGCGCGTCCCAGAAAGTTCCAACCCCGCAGAAAGCGAATGGTTTAGATAGAAACCAACGCCTCCTACATAGTTGATACCATTGAGTCCTGTTTTCCAGTCATGCTCCCATGCAAGACCACCGAATAGAAACGCAGGGCGTAGTACCGTCGCCACATTGAGGCCGAGGCGCGAGCGTATCCCAGGTTGACCGATTCCGTCTCTTCCAGTTGGAAGAGTGAGTCCGAATATTCCAGTCAGTTCAAATGCTTTGACTGGCAGTGTAACAATCATTTGTACACTGACATCTCCTAAACCCCCAATGCTTGTCTGCTCCAGCGTTGCGTCGGGCGTTTCAATACGGCTTTGATTCCATTGCACTGGCACCGTGACTGACGTCTCAAGCCAATCGGTGATACCGTATGCAAACGAGCTTTGCAATGCAAGCGATCTACTGCTTGAATGTATGCCAATTTCGCTCTTGTCTTCAAAAGCATACGCAACACCGAAGTTGAATCGGAACTCATGGGGTTTCAGTGATACCGTTTCCCCAACGCGATGCAATTCATAGACACGTTGTAGCTTTTCATCAATACCGAGTTCATCAACATTTTTTTGGTCTTGCGCATATGCCGGAAGCACAGCCAAATACAGCAGAACAGCGACTAACATACTTCGTACACTCACGACAATCTCCTTATGGGGGTGTCAAAACAACAAAGAATCCCGTACGGAACGAGATTTACCTTCATAACTCTACAGCATATAATTTCAGTTGTCACTGATTGACTTCTTCATAGATTTAGTGTACGATATCGGTCCGGGCATCTGTTCATTGATATCAATTTCGCTATCAGAGTAGGTGTCCAAACGTGCCAAACGCCATAAGGAGGCGTACCGTGGTACAAGTACGGAAAGTTCGGAGGCTAGTGGTCGGAGTTCTTTGTGCGGCACTCATGTTTACATCGGTTCCGCTGACCAACGCGGCACCAGTAGACAGGAAGACCGCCGCTGATCCAGCAGCTATCGTGCGGCATATCGAGCAAATGAATCTGCCCGATATGCCGGATACGCTGGCGGCGCAGTTACGAGGGGAAGGTCTGCAAGCCATTATCGTGGCGATTGTGGCACTTGTTGTTGTACATGGACCCAAGTTGCTGACGGCACTCAATAACTGTACCCAAAACCCCAATTGTGCACGTTCTTTAGAAAGTAGGTGGAAGTGGGTCAGTAGTCCGAAGCAGCAGTTTAATGCGTTGAGAGATAGTATCCAGGAATTCCTTCCTAGAGTTTACAAACAGCTCTACAAAGGAGGACATCTGGCTTAATAGGAACACAGCGGTCCCTTGGTCGTGACGAGGTGTACTCTTGGATTAGACTCAATCTTAGAGTACACAGTTGTAAACGTTCAGAAAAAATCGCTGCTTGAGCTTGCTTGGGCAGCGATTCTCTTATAAAATCAGACGGGTAGATAATTATTTGCTATAAGCCCTAACATTTCTGTTACCTTTTTTCACACTTTCTCTCTTACGTGAACGGTTGTCGCACGGACAGACCAGTCAGATAGGACAAGCAATTGGAGCGCTGATATGCGGCCTTTTTCTTATTGCTGAATGCATACTCCTCTACAGGTATGCGATGTCTTTTTCTCTTCTTCTGTACATGAGCGGTATCCTCATAATAATGAACTGGCTTTTGTTCTGGGGGTTTCGGGCTGGCTTTCGCAATGCTGGGCATGCATTTTCTTGGGGTACTTTATTCGAGGTTATTACTTCGCTCACCTGGAGGGGAGCTCTTTTGATGATAGTTTTGTTTGCATGCATGTGGAAGATATTTCTATCAGTTACGTATGGTTGGTTCACCGTCGGTATTCTGGATACTATCACCGTTCTTTCTATACTTTATACAGTATTATGTTTTCTAGTGCCCTATTCGCTGGCATATGTTTCCTCCACACAGCAGGCTAAGACAAAAAGAAATCGGGAATCTCCATCACTTATCGAAAAAATGATTTTTTTGACAGGTCTGCGGGCACTCTTTCATCGGGGTCACATTCCTTTGCAACAGAACATTGTCCGATGGATTTTGTACAGCATTATTCTGTTGACTTCTGTCGCTGATCTGTTAATTGAACCCTACGGTTCTCCTGGATTTACCGGCAGTGTAATGGAATGTATTGTTTTGCTCTTGTCTCTTGTTGCGGCATGGTACGGGTTCAAGGCAGTACACAAAAAGTTTTCGTGGTTGCTTTTTATCAGCATTCAATTAGCTTTTTTTTGGAGAGTGACTCTCGTCTTCTTGGTTGCATACCTTGGTTCAGTGTTGATGTCAGAACTGTTTGCTCTCCATCTTATTGAAACACTGCAGATAAGTGCGGTGACGACAGTGATTTTTTCTCCAGGGGCTTTTGTAGAAGAGGTCTTCTCAATTCTCCTCATTCCTCTGGCGATAGCATATGTGTACTCTGATCGTCGAGAAGTGCCGTAGCTTCTGTCTAGCCTATGCGTTTCTTTATTCCAAATCAGATGGTAGCGGCATTGCGTGAAAATGTGGTTGGTCGGCGTGAATTTTATTGTTATGCGATTGTGCGGACAGTGGCATTGTCCAACTTTTTTCTAGTTGATCCAGCTGACTTCGTTACTCTGCCAATTTTTTATAGGTATTTCATGGTAGTGATACTCACGACCCTTATAAGTGTTTGGGTCGCATATTATGCAAACAACTCTGGAGACGGTAAGCAGTTTTGGTACAGATATTTTTGCACCTCGTTTCCGATTTCATTGCTTATGATTGGCATTAGTCTGGTAGCAGTCCCCCAACCACCTTTGAAGTAGGACAGTTAGAATAATTGTATTAGCAATTAACTAACTGAAA
>CAZTKT010000042.1:0-5248 GCA_964614265.1 uncultured Candidatus Saccharibacteria bacterium
GTTCCTTCACGTCTTGAGCGATGCGGTGTTTCTTCATATGCTTGTATGTTAGTGCAATTAATCATACAAGGTTAGTGTGCAAATTTTGGGGTCCGGGTCACTTCGCAAAAGTCGATCCTAAAAACACACTCGAAATTATCAGGAATTTTTTACTTCTCGATGACAAACTGAATCCCCATAGACGCTCACCAGTGTTCAGTATAGATGATGAGATTAAGGAAGCGCTCATTATTATTTACAAAACGCCGACTTTACAGAAGCCAGTACGAGATCTGATCAATACCTTAATAGAAAAAGGCAGTAGCATCTTCTGGGGGCTAAAGGCAGTGATTGAATAAGGAAATCTTGCGTGGAGTACATCTAATCAAAAACTTTGAATCAACTCACTCAAATAATCCATGACGGTTTTTTTGGTACAATTACAGCAGAGAGCTTAGATGACACCCCGCCGATATAATTCTTGTATACTCTCTTTATCTTTTAACCTATTTTGTTCATCAATTCGCTTTTCAAAAACACCTTTATGACACTCAATCACACCTTTATGACACCCTCAAAAACACAATCAAAAATCGAACAGTCACCGCACTTTGAGCGTATCGTGGAACTCTATCGCGCGCGCAAGGATACACTTTCCAAAAAAGATATTTTCAATACCTACGTTCAACTCCTCGACTCATCTCTCCAGTATCATCAATTCATACGCCTCACGGTGAAGCTAGACGGGCAGGTAGCGAAGGAAACGACCAAAGTGATAACGCAGTATGTAGACGGTGAAGTAAACACCGCGAAGATGCGACAGGAGCTATACCTGAAAGCTCTCCAACTTGGCGACCAGTCATTGACAAGCACTCTTGAGCTATGGGAGGAACACCCAGAAAGAATCACCTCAAAACAGTTGCGGGATTTCTTCAAGATGTACGGGGATATGGAAAAGGTGCGCCAGACCGACCAGACGATTGACCTCAAGAAACAAGAGCAGAACTACGAACAGAAGTTCAAGCCTGCCGGAATGTTCGCAAACATCTGGGTAGACCTGTTTGGCTGGGCTACGGCTGGTGGTTTGACTGATGAGGATATGCAGATACTCGAACAGGCGGAAAACGCCATCGAGGAAAGAATACGCGCGAGGAGAGCGGCTACAGTAGCTCTTGTGACGACCGATTTTCAAAATCAACCTCAATTAGGTTAGGGTGTCCCCCACCCCGCACAAAAACTTCAAAAGTAAAACACCCACCACCTAAAATTGAAAAATCAGAGTCTCGTCAGATTTTGCTTGAACGGTCTGTGCTGTCCGTATGATACAGTTCTAGTGCTGAACGATAGCCAATAACTGCCGCATCTGTTGGAGAGAAACAGTTGGATATGGAAATAATTGCTCCCATTTAATAGTTCGTAACTCACCCTGCCACGCGAGCAAATATTGACAACTAAAAATTGGTGTGTATTATGGAAAGTGGAATCAAGGATGTGAATCTTCTAAATTGGGGGGAGAAATGAAGCTTCAACCAAAACGCTGGGAAGAAGGTTGGGATGCTCGTTCTTTTATAACAGACTGGCTCATAGAAAAGAATGAGTGGGCGGAGGATGTGTCTTGGGAGAGTGAATACACACTTGTTGGTCGCCAGTGTGTGGGAGGCACTGGAGTTTTTTCTTTTTTCCTTTTACTGGGGTCCGTGGTATTAGGAATCTTCCCAGTCATTCTAGGTGCATCAGCACTTGGAATCTCGACCGGTATCTACTTTTTTGGTAAGTATAGAGAGCGTTTGTACTATTCCCAAAAGAGAGAACAGCTCCTCAATGACCCACTATATAGACGTGCTATGCTCATCCTCTGCGCATGGAGCGAGTACGATCAGCACTGCATCCGATATAATGCCCTATGTCCAGCGGGCCCTCAACAGTCGGATGAGGACACTGTGACACGCTACCAAGAGATGCTTCCACGTGTATATTTTGGTATTCAGAAAGTGTCCCGCAACATGGTAACTATTCTGGAGATGCAAAAAGCTCTTGCGTCTCAAGTTCAGTTGGGTCTGCCGCAAATGTCAACGTCGATTGCCCAACTTCTCGACCAGCTCGGCGATACTGATGAGTTTCGTGTGGATTCTTCCTTAGACCCGATCTCCGCTCTTGAACGTGAGGAAGTCATGGAGAGAATTCTCCTCGACCTTGATCCAAAAAGGCGGATTGACCAAGAGATCCGAGAAGCTCTTGGGTTGGAAGATTAGACACACGAGAGTTCATTCGAATGCAACCTACACCATCACGGTGGCCCCTGGCGCAAGTCAGGGGCTTTCTTATTCTCATGGAAATAGTAATTAAACCATTGCTATGTTAGTTTCTCACCACAAATGCAGGACATCGGAAGACAAACTCACTTTTACGCCCTATCACACAGGTTCTAACATCGTCCAGTGAACGGAGCAAGGTTGGACACACCGAGGCAAACATATCGGTCTTGTCTTTATATGAGGCACATGTTTCAGGTTCAAATCACAGATGTTGCATCATCTACCCACCCCCCATCGGATCAAACGCTTTGATCTCATTCGTCAGCTTTGTCATATCTTGCATCACGTTTTCATAGATATCTTTCGTCTTTTCTTTGTCTTCTTTCTCTATACTCCCCCGATGTTCCTCCAGAAAATCAACTAGATCATCGTCAATGAATGTTGCCAGAGATATGTAGGCGGTTGCGAGAAGCTGTATCCGCTCCTTGATCGCGCACTTCAGATGCTTCTTCGACTCCGGCAGAGAGGACATACGATTGAAAGGTGTCGTGCCGCTCGGCTCGTGGTATTTGAAATGCTTGCTCGCATCGATGACCGCCTCTATATCGTCCATACCCAAAGGGATGCCGGTGATCTGTGAGAAAGTCCAGTTGGAGGTGTTGGGGACTGAGTAGCATACAAAAGACCTTGATACTCTATGTAGAGTATCAAGGTCTTGGTCACTACGTGTTCGTGTATACGAAAGAACTAACTCCGGATAATCGTCCCCACCGACTCGCCCGCGGCGAACCGAAGGATATTGTCGTTTTCCGGTCCTGCGATTCCTACTCTCATTCCCATTTCCACACACCGAACAGCCTGCAGAAGTTTTTGACCCATACCTCTCTTGCGTATGGGAAATAGTGTTGAGGCGGCAGAAGCCAGTGCGCATGCGGCATCAACATCCATCTCGTTATAGCGGCAAGCATGGGAATTTTCAGCCGGATCTTCGTCATACACTCCGCCAACTCCCGTGAGAAAAAGAACGGCGTCAGGTCGTGGCCATGTTAATTCCGCGATACTCGCGGCGAGAAAGTCGTTGTCCATGCCACTCGAACTTTCTGAGACGACATCATTTTCATTCACAATAGGTACGGCACCGTGCCTGTGGCAATTACGAATCGCAGTCTTGATCCGATCCCGCTCATCGTCATCATTCAAGTTCACTGGTGTTACCCATATCTGGGCAATCTCATGCTGGTACAACGCGAATGCGTCACCCCATTTTTGCAAGAGATGTCGTGCACCAATCGCCGCATATTCTTTATCTCTAAGAGCGCCCCAGCCGGAGGGCAGATCACCGTGGATACTTTCCTCACCCGCCTTTACGGCCCCAGAACTCACGACTGTAACCTTAGTCCATAATGCTTCACACTGCCGCGCGATATCGTTGAATACACGCTGATCTAATTGTTTTCGCGCACCAACTAACACATCGGTTCCGCATTTCAGCAACAGATGGTTCAGGTTGTTGGGATACGGACGATTGTTGAAAGCCTCGGAAGCAGCTTCAAAATAGGCCTGGATCGACATACTTTCCCTTTCGATTGACAAAGAACTCTGCGCAAGAACATAGTCTGCATCCAAGAAGCACCTTGCTTCCTGGCGGGAATGTTGCGTACTGCCCGCACTCTCGCCAAAAAGAAAACCGCCCCGTGGGTCGGGGGCGGTTTTCTTTGTCATATAAAGTTTCTTTTATATCGGACTCAAGACGCAAAAATGCCGCTCCCCAACCGTAATGGGTGCGTGTGGCGGCAATACTAACTGCGTTCTCTGTATATAACTCATCTCAATCAAGCTACCATAGCGGTCAGATGAGTGTCAAATGCCTGTCGCTCTCCAGTGTCTCATTGCATATGCTATTATGCTACACGATTATATATGCAAAAAGACATAGAAATCGAGATACGCGGTCCGCTTACCGTAGAGAAATATACTGAACTAAAGACCTTTCTTGATGCCAATGGAAAAAAGACTGGTGAAAAAGATCGCGTACTTATTGATTACTCCACATTCCTTCCCGGCGGAGTCGCCGATCGTCAAAAAGACATCCGGCTTCGGGTGACGAATGGAATTCCCGAAATAATCGTGAAGATCGGCACCTGGGGCGAAAACGAACAGCGCAAAGAACTCTCGGTCACCACCTCGCACGGTACCTTTGACACGCTCACTGAAATTTTTGCGGCACTTGGATACGAAAAAGGAATGCTGTGTGTCCGCAAAAGCCAAGTGTACGAATATAAAGATATTGAGTTTGCGCTTGTCGAAGTACCCGGACATAGTTACTACTATGAAGCAGAAAAGATGGCGCATAGCGACGAAGATGCTGATGCATTAACGAAAGAGATCGTTGATGTCTGTGACGAACTTAACCTCCCAGTATTTAAGAAAGAGGAATTTTTCGCATACATAGAGACACTTAATAAAGAAGCGAACGAAGTATTTGATGCATCGACTGCGTCGCCACACTATTTCAAAGAACGGTTTGGAGTGTAGGTTGTGCTATTTAGTACAAATAAATATAGGCGGTGAGATTTGAAAATCCCCACCGCCCATTTTCCTTTTCCTTTTGACGACCCTGCGTTCAGTTACCCATGGTGACCTTTCACAAAGACCTTGCCACGGATCATTTTGTGGACGGGACGATGTTTGACCGTTGCATGACGAGCAAACTCCTGTCGACAATTATGACATCGCAGATCTCCGTGAGTTAGGTCCTCCGTGATCCCACTCACAAAACACTTCACAAGCATACCGCCTCCCTCCTTACGATAGCGGTAAAGCTTAGCTTGGCACTTCGCGCAGTGCACATCAATCGTGTAGATTTTTACCTTTTTTTCCATAACTGTTCCTAAAACGATGCTCTAATTGCGTCGAATTTTGGTGGGCATGCCCCCACACAAGCATTACATGAGACGCAAGACCTAAACGCCTTTTCGGGAGGCTCAGTTTGATATAGTACGGCTCTATCTAAA
>CAZTKT010000043.1:0-5118 GCA_964614265.1 uncultured Candidatus Saccharibacteria bacterium
GGGGGAGGTGGTGGAGATGCAGGACAATTTCCAGTCGTTGCGCCCGCTTCATTACTGGTACTAAACCCAGCATCATTGAATGCTGCTACTTTATAATAATAGGTCGTTGATGTCTGAGCAGTAGTATCCGTATAGCTCGTCGTATTTGCAGGCAATGCACCGCTAATGTCATTACTTGCACCGATGGTGAAACCCGGAGTAGTAGAGCGATGTACGCGATATCCAGTTTCATTCGACGCATTGTCAACCCAAGTCACCCGCACATCTGCATCACCCGGAGCAACACACGATGCAGAGGCACTTACATTCAATGCTACAGCAGGAATTTGCGGCTGGGGTACATTCACCGTAAGCGAACCCAAACCATCTGTTCCTCCATCACAGAAGTTTGCACTTCCTGCATTGCCAGTGTGACAAGACATATTGATAGGTCCAGACGATGGAGCAGTACAGCGAAATCGTGCGGCAGTGCCGACGAAGTCAACCCAAGTACAGGCTGGTGGTCCGTATGTGCTTGTGGTGTTGTTTATCGCACCATAGTCACAGTGCACCATATAATCTGCTCCTGCACTTATGCTCGTGAGGCGCCAGGTACTAGCTGCATCTGCGAAATAACCACTCGTGCCAGAGTTAAAGGAAGGTTGGCGACATTGAGGGGGTGCCACTGTCACTGTTGCTGCACAGCTTCCAGTCAATCCACTAGGACCTGTCACTGTTGCGGTATATGTCGTCGTGTTTGTCGGTGAGACGGACTCTGTTCCACTGGAAACTGGGCTCAAAGCGCCAACGCCATTGTTGATAGTTCCCGTATCCGCGTTTGTTGTTGACCACGTCAACGTAGATGATTCACCGTTCGTAATAGTAGAACGACTTGCTGAGAGTGTACAGGTGGGAGCAGGTATCGTCACATTCACTGTAAGCGAACCCAAACCATCTGTTCCTCCATCACAGAAGTTTGCACTTCCTGCATTGCCAGTGTGACAAGACATATTGATAGGTCCAGACGATGGAGCAGTACAGCGAAATCGTGCGGCAGTGCCGACGAAGTCAACCCAAGTACAGGCTGGTGGTCCGTATGTGCTTGTGGTGTTGTTTATCGCACCATAGTCACAGTGCACCATATAATCTGCTCCTGCACTTATGCTCGTGAGGCGCCAGGTACTAGCTGCATCTGCGAAATAACCACTCGTGCCAGAGTTAAAGGAAGGTTGGCGACATTGAGGGGGTGCCACTGTCACTGTTGTGGTACAGTCTGCTGAACCACCAGAGTTCGTCACAGTGAGAGTATAAGAAGAAGTTATGGTCGGTGAGACACTAGCAGAACCACCCGGTAGAGAGACACTACCGATGCCATTGTTGAGTGTTCCACTCGTGGCGTCCGTGGTTGTCCACGAGAGTGTTGCTGTTCCACCGCTCGTTATTGAAGATGGGCCTGCAGAAATGCTACAGGTTGGAGGTGGAGGTGGATCATCCTGACCATCACCACCACCATCGTCACAGGCACATGCGAAGGAAAGAAGTGATCTGAGACTGAACTCGAGATGCGCTAGAGATGTCGAAATATCAGGGAGTTTTGGCAACACGACAAAAACAACAGTCAGGCCGATAAAGACGGATAGACCAATACCAACAATTCCCTTTTTACTAAAGATACGTTTCATAACTGCTTTATAAGATGATGCTAGTGAATAAAATAAATAAGAGATAATCTTCCTTAAACGACTTCCTCCTCCCCTCTATACCCCCACCTGCTGATACACAGCACGCGAGAATAATAAAGAGGGATACCCAACCGTGACAAATCAATCGCCACGGTGGGTACACCTAGAACACTCCCCACCTACGGAATCCCATCAACAAGACTTATGCTACCGCCCAACGTCGATGGGGGGATATGCCAAAACCTGTTGTCTGGGGGCCTACTACCCACCCCAGCATTTAGGTCAGCAAAAATTGACGCGTGTTTCCTGGCAGAAGGCATCATGGTGATGCCTTTCCCAGAAAAAACAGTCAGAGACGGGGGCTCCAATATCGACTTGATTCGAGCTGTCAATGCAGCCGAATCGGCCGACAAGCACTGGCCGCGGCCCTCAAGCCAATCACGGTCCCCTTTCTTGATTCTGGGATTGCATTTCCTCCATGTCTCAGCATCTCCTGCCGAGACATAAAGGAGAATCCCAGGGATGCTCGTCACTTTCTTGACCTCTGCCGGCAATGCGACACATAGGTCAACCTGCGGTGGCGCCACAGGTGGTGGTGCGTACACCGTCACAGTGACCTCACACGAGAGAGTCTCCTGCCTCTGTGTACCGCCAATCTCCAGGCGGATCGTGTGATCCCCGAGAGGCAGATTGACGTTTGACCCACCACTCGCCACACTGTCCACAGAAATGTCACTGTAATGGTGCGCTCCAACAAATAGTCGGGCAAACGTGGCGTTCTCGGTTACCCACGTCACCCGAATAATCTCTCCCTCAATGACATTCTGGGGGTCTGCTTTGATACGCAAACACCTCGGTGCAAGTGCGACAGGTGGTGGTGTGTACGCAGCCTTGGTGGGATTACCACACCCCGGCATGAACAATGTCACCCACCCGCCACCTGGTTTCAAGAATTGATACACCATCTCGCCCCGCTCACACAAGCGAGTCTTCCATTGCATCCGACCCTGATCGTCAATCGAGGCAGTATGTATCCTGCCTCCATCCACACTCGTACAGAGAACCTCATTAACTTCTGATGCAATGAAGTCCGCCACACTCTGCTGATCCCAGTTTCTATCTGGAATCATGTCCCTAAAATGTGCAACAATATGTCGCACAGCCTCGGGTCGAAATACTTTTGGATTGTTGGTGCGGATGGCTTCCGCCATCTGATCCCGACTCAAAAGTGTCCCCTTAAATTTTGGGTTGTGTGGATTGTACACAAAGGGATGTTCGGCCCCCTGTACACCCTGTACATTTGCCAAATTGGTACAACACAACAGCACCAAAACCAACAAGACCTTTTTCATAGCTCCCCCCCCCTATTTTTTTCCGACCACACGCTTCGACGCCTGTGGTCGCGAAGTCAAAGAACCCCCATAATCTCCATCCGCTTCTCAGCGGTGAGTTTTCTAGCGAGAAAATACAAATTCGTACTTTCCAAACAGAAAGCTCACCACATCTGCTCCTTTTTCAACTTTTTTTCAACTACCGATCACTGCGAGACGCAGAGACGACACCCCGTGAGACCAACTATGCTTCCAAAAATGGAAAACCATACATCGAAGAGCAGAAGAACGTACGCGCGGCATTGTATACTACTTTGTCTATTTTGTCAATAGTCTCGTTGTGGACGCCAGTAAGATCACCGTGAGTGCATCCACGGTGTGTGCGGTGGTGTCGACGCGGATCAAACGGCTACATGCGTTGGACTGGATCCCTCCGAGGAGCCTCTGTGGAGCGGTAGGAAAAAATACCACTCACGATGAGCAGTTTCTGTTGCAAGATGTGTACGAGAGCGACCTTATGCAGGGTTTTTTCCGATGGGATATGACTCTATCAGCTCTGCCTCAACGACAAACCGATCTCCTTTTGTCGCAAAGGAGTTGCAAGTCACGAGTGTAAGGCGTGCGCTCACATGATCAAGTGAGACAGTTGCATCACTTGCTTTTGTTTTATACACCTTTGTCACTCGATAGCGATATTCTGTGTCAGCTGATTGGAGACGAATGCTATCGCCCCAGGAAAGTTTTTGAATATCATTGAATGCTTGAAAGTTTTTGTTGAATACCTGAGGAAGATAACTTGAGTGCCCAAAGAGAAAGATGTTCCCTGCATGTGCAAAATCCGCAGAATCAGGGTGCCGTACGGCTCCACTCAAGAGTGCGGTATCGAGACCCGCGATTGTACGACTCGTGGGGTTTTGTATCACCACATCCTTGTCTAAGGAATCAATAATCATGCGCGTAGGATATGGGTTTGTGACAACGACAGGTGCTGGTTGCGGTATTGGCTCTGGTGTGTTCTTCACTAATGGAGTCGGTGGCTTTTGTTGTTTTGGTGTTTCAGGAATAAAATCGATTATCACAAGAATACCGTAGGTGACAAAAAAGATGGTAAAAAACACCAAAAGAAAAGATACCCGGTGCGCAAACACACGCTCCCAAAGCCCCCCATGACCATTTTCTGCCTGTATACTCATAGTTTTTCTATGTTGATAGAGTACATCATTATTACTCTTTTGTCAACTATTCCACCACTTGACAGAGAATCCATCATATGGTAGCATTGCCGGCATATGGATAACACGACTACTGAAGCGCAGAAAACAACAGCGATTAAAACCCTCGCGATTATTGGTTTTGTTGTCACCCTTATCTTTGGGGCATGGCTTGCCGTGCAAGGAGTACGTCTTGTACCAGCGGCATTTAACACCCTTGCCGCTATTTCCAGTACGATAAAAAATAATCAGACGCCAGCAGAACTACCCTTCACTGTTGCGGCAGATGCGAACATTGTAAATACTGGTCAACCACTCGTCATCTCATGGACACAACCATCTACGGAAGCGGGCAACTACACTTTTTCATATTCGTGTATTGAAGGCGTATCAGCAACAACTCCTGACAATGGAACTGTTCCAAAGATGCTTCCCTGTGATGCCGAAACTCCTATCACCGAAGGAGCACAAAGTATGCCAGTTACATTTTCTTCAGAGAAAAGTCACTTTGTAGATGTGCACTACAAGGTCTCATTCCAAGTACCTGGTACAGATGCTCCACGAACACAGGCGAACGTTATTACTATTGTAAACCCCGATATTGCTACACATACAGAAACGCCTATCACTCCGCCAGTGAGTACACCGACGACCCGCGTTTCTCCTGTCTCACCTACACCGACAAAGCCGGTAGTGGTCGCTCAACCAGTAGTCTCAAACTCCTTGGGCAACACGGACCTTGCGGTATCTCTGATCGGCATCGGTTCATACAACCCAGCGACACAGCAATTTACTCCACAGACAACACTCGCTGAGGGTACCAGAGGCGCAATCCAATTTGGAGTAAAGAATATTGGCACCAAGACATCGAGTAATTGGGCATTTGCGGTGACGCTCGATAGTTCACCAAAGGTC
>CAZTKT010000044.1:0-4656 GCA_964614265.1 uncultured Candidatus Saccharibacteria bacterium
TGTTAGTGCGATTAATCATACAAGGTTAGTGTGCAAATTTTGGGGTCCGGGTCAAATCTCATACAGATTCCCCGTCCAATTTCGGGATGTGTATCCCGACTGATGATTCCGAAAGGATGAAATTGGAAAAGAGTTCTTTGTAACCCCTATACATTATAAAATATTCCCTTACTTCTTCTCGACTTTCATCGAGGCATTGAGGGTATCAATCATTTGGTACCTTGCATACCTCGCTGAAAAGAAAAGCGCGGTTGCTGATATCTTCGGGCATAAACGGAGATTTCTCTGTGCAGTTGCCAAAAGCGCACTGCATAAGGGAGTTCGAAATGGCCAAGTACAATTTCGCAATCCTCGACCCCCGTCCCATCCCGGCCGCGCAGGCGGCCAACGAGAAAATTTTTTCGACGGACTGTGGTGCGTGTCTGCACTCGAGCGGGCTGCTCGACGACGGGCAGTCCTGCAAGGACTGCCAGGGTGGTCGTGTCGCGATCCCCGTCTTGGGGATCGAGGTGACTGTCCTGACGTTGGCCGCCCGTTGCTCGCTGGGGAATATTGATCCTCAGCACGACGGGAGTAACTCAGGTCTTGCCGCCATCGAGGTGGCGTTGACCTGCTCGCTCCCGCCCGAGGGAGCAACCATCGTGACTGTGCGTCCCGACGCGGACGCATTTGGCGCGATGGCGATCCTGGCCATGCGTGTGGATGGGAGGTTTGGGGCTCTTTGCGAGGATCAAAACTTGCAGTATGAGTTTGATGGTCGGGTGTCCGCCATCGCCGTTGCCGATAAGGCGCGGACGGATGTGTGGGCACCACGTGACATCTCGGTGATCGCGGTTGAGAAGGCGGCGAAAGCTGCGCCTCTGGCCGCGATCGTCGCAGCGGTTGCGGACTTCAAGTTGTCCGCGACCGAAAGGGTGGCGATGGTGGAGTCTTGGCTCCTCACGGGAGAGGAGCCAGCTGGGTACCGCGACAAGTATGTCGCGAACCAGCTCGACGCCGCTCGGGCGCTGGAGTCCGGGGCGGCCACGGTGAAAGTGGAGGACGGCATCGCTGTCGTCATGTCCACACACCGAGCCGCGACGACCGTGGGCTACGCTCACGCACCTGTGGTAGTTGCCGTCAACTCCGAGTTTCGGGGGAACGATGGCAAGTTGCCACCGCACACCAAGTACACGGTGTGCCAGTACAACGGTACTGGGTACGCCGACTTGGCGGCGGCGCTCGCAGGGCTTCAGGCTCTGGAGCCGGGCTGGGGTGGGTCGCCGACCATGATCGGCTCCACTCAAGGGACGAGCTCCCCGCTTTCCCTTGAGCAAGTTGTTTCGGTGGTGAAAGCGCATGTGCGCAAGTAGCTACCCCGCCCTTGCAGTCGGGGCGTAAAAAAGACTGCTGATTGAACATTGTTCTTTAAGTCGAGGAGATGCGTGTGTTACATACTCATCTCCTCTTTCTCCGAGCCCATCATGCAAATGATTGGTTCAGAGGAGGAAAGTTTTTTTGAGCGTCGGGGAAACAGAATGTTCTTTGCAAATTGAGATTATTTCAGAGCTGTCTTACTGTTTTCTATGAGCGGAGGAATGAGGATATTTATATCAAGTATCCTGCTTTCTCTTCTCATGGTGAGCGGAGATTCTCAACTGAACATCACGTGTCCGACTCACACCGAGTCGGCTCCCACACACGGGACGTGGTGATAGCTTCTCCTGAAAAAGGGAAACTATGTTTGTGACATTAAAGCAGTCTGATGCAAGTCTCAACCGTCAAATTTTTCCAATCATCGCCGAGCACTTCAGTGGCGATTGGAGGAATGCCCTATTTCTTTCGTTGCAGGAGCAACGAGACAGGTGTGCGATGTCTCCAGGGCATGAGCCCCTCCTGATCTTAGTTCTCCCCATGGACCGATGGGAGCAGAAAGCACTTCAGCACTGGTGTGCCCAGTGCCTGGGGGAAAAAAGGGCGAAAGAAGCCGCCCATAGGCGGCGGGCGGACCTGATGCCCCCAGTTGTTGAGGATAGTGCTTACCCCAACACCTGGGGGCAGTGGTATGCTGACCGGAGGAACGGAAACTCAATGATAGTTTAGTCGATGCGGTGGGACAAAAAGCGTTCTGGTGCGCCACACGCACCAGAACGCTCCCCACACCACTTCTTCGGAGGTGGTTTTTTTGTTGCACACTTTTTTACATCTGTTTGCTATACTAGTTGTATATATGACGTACGATCCAGAGAAGGTGACGTTTTTTGCAGAGACTGATGCGCGAGGTCAGCATCTGCCGTTTGGTATTAAGGCGAAGGACCGTTCTCGACACATGTACATCATCGGCAAGACGGGGATGGGGAAGTCTACCTTGCTGGAGAATATGGCGATTCAGGATATTCAGAGTGGGGAAGGGATTGCCTTTATTGATCCGCACGGTTCGACGGCGCAAAAGTTGCTTGAATACGTGCCAGAGCATCGTGTGAAGGATGTGCTCTATTTTGCGCCGTTTGATATGGAGCATCCAGTGTCGTTTAATGTCATGGAGGACGTGGGTCCGGACAAACGGCATTTGGTGGTGTCGGGGCTGATGTCTACCTTTAAGAAGATATGGGTGGATGCGTGGTCGGCGCGCATGGAGTACATTCTCTCAAATACGCTTCTTGCGCTCCTCGAGTATCCAGGATCGACGCTTCTTGGGGTCAATCGCATGCTCTCTGATAAAGCGTATCGCGAGATGGTGGTGGAGAATATTAGTGATCCCTCAGTGAAGTCGTTTTGGGTGGATGAGTTTGCGAAATATAATGAGCGGTACATGCAAGAGGCGGGGGATGCGATTAAAAATAAGATCGGGCAATTTACCGCAAATCCACTCATTCGGAACATCATTGGTCAGCCGAAGTCGAGCTTTGATGTACGCGAGATCATGGATGAGAAAAAGATTTTGATCATGAATCTTTCAAAGGGTATGGTGGGTGAAACGAATGCGAATCTTTTGGGATCGATGTTGATCACACGCATTTATCTCTCCGCGATGAGTCGCGCAAACCTCAATGCGAACGAGCTGGCAAAAATGCCGAACTTTTATTTTTATGTGGATGAGTTTCAGTCATTCGCAAATGAGACGTTTGCAAATATTCTCTCGGAGGCGCGAAAGTATAAATTGAATCTGACCATTGCACATCAATATATTGAGCAGATGGAGGAGGAGGTGCGGGACGCGGTTTTTGGCAACGTTGGGACGACGATTGCTTTTCGAGTAGGGCCACTTGACGCAGAGTTTTTGGAGACGGTGTTTACCCCGCAGTTTTTGGCGACGGATTTGGTAAATCTTGGGTTCGCACAGATTTATCTGTCACTCATGATTGACGGGATTGGCTCGCGGCCATTTTCTGCGGTGACGATGCCACCGATACCTCCGGCGCATATCTCATTTCAGGATTATGTGATTGCATCAAGTCGCGCACGCTACGCACAGCCACGGACGATGGTGGAGGCTGCTATTCATACGTGGCATGCGCCGATCGCGAAAAAACAATCAGAGGTGAAGCAAAAACAAAAGCAACCAGAGATGACGCAAAAGGTGGTCTCAGCTTCAGAGCAAAAAAATGAAACACCGGTCAGGATTTCTATTGCACCACCACCAATGACGTCTGTGGAGTCATCGGTAGTGGCAGAAGTACTGCCGGTAGTACACACGGCGGAAGAAACGGTGGAGAAAATGGCCGGGGCCTTGGATGTAGCGCCGGCGAAAGCCACGGAGTCGCTGGGGGGAGTGCAGAGTGAGCGAGCGCCTCTCGCGAGATTACCTATTGTTTCCCATCCTGTGGTACAGGCAGGGGATTTACAAACGATGGTACGATCGTTGGTGAATGACGAACAGGGGGAAGGTTCCCGGAGTATTACTCACATGGAGCACACCGATGGTGGACCGGTGGCATCTTTGTTGCGTACAATTCCGCGGAAAGAGAATAGGGCGGTGAATAGTGAATTGAAGTTGCGGTTGACAGAGGTGTTGGAACGTCACATAAGTGGCAAGCAGGGAGCCAAAAAGGAGATGGAGGAGAGGAAACAGGAAGTGCCAACCCGTACGGAACTTCCGACGAAACCCCGATACTCCTCACTATTGCAGAAACGGGTGTCGCCTGACACAGGATCACCTCCAGTATCTGTCCGCAAAATTGAACGGATGTTGCGTGTTACTAGTAAAGACAAGCCGCCTTTTCATTGAAAGTATATGAGACGAGAACACATGCGTGTGCTTTTTGTGAGTATATGTACATGGGTATTATTTCTCCCGCTGTTTGCGAGCATCGCGCGAGCTGATGGGTGTACGGTTTCAAAAATAGCGATTATACGGGGTCCATGGGAGAGTAGCGCCTCTCAGATCTCATATGCATTACAGACACAGGATGGTGCAGGCGTTGCCTGCCAGGTCAGTCAGATACTTCGACTCTCGTTTGAGAGTTCTGGCGGTGGGACGGTGACCGGTCAGACAGGGAGTCCGATACAGGCGTGGATCAGTAGTGGGACAGCGAATCGAAATTTTTATTATCACAAACCTGCTGCGGGAAGTGATGTCCTCACGGTCAAGGCGGGCTTCGGTAGTGCTGACGCATGGACACCACAGTGGGAAACTTCCCAGAACACTATGGAAGACGCACCCCCTCCACCATCACC
>CAZTKT010000045.1:0-4654 GCA_964614265.1 uncultured Candidatus Saccharibacteria bacterium
GAGGAGGTGCTCAGAGGAAAGGAAGAATAGCCTCCCGAAAAGGGTATTAGACCGTTGATTGAGAGACATCGTTGACGCCACCCACCAACCCACAGATGGTCCGCGCTAACCCGCGGATCATTTTTTAGCTTTATTTTTTCGATGTCTTTTGGGGAACCTCAAATTATCTTTGAACTGGTATACTTTGAAACAATATGGAAAAAGAAATCCCACAAATCATCAAAGACGTAGGGTTCGACTTTAGTTGGAGCGAAGAGAAGGTATGGACGCTTGATGTACCTGTTGAGGAGATGGATATACACGAGATCACCTGGCATTTTGCTGTACCGTTCCTCTGGGAGAATAATGGTGTCTACAATCTCACGTCGCAGGAGGTAATCGATCATCCCGAGGCACATACAGCGGAATATGAGCGCACCATGAACGCAGACCTCTCACATCCGATAGACATCATGCAAAATAAAGGCCGCTGGCTCATCTTGGACGGACTCCATCGGCTCATGAAGGCATCTATCTTGGGCATGCAAAAAGTACAGGTCCGCAAGATACCTCGCGAGCGTATTCCCGAGATACAACCAACATGAAGTCGTCTGTATAGAGCAAGCACAACCACTGTTTCAGTTCCCCTCGTTGTGCCGAAAGATGCTACTATTTGCCCTAAATACAGGTTCGAACATCGTTCAACATGCGGAGCCAGTTAGGACTACTAGCTAATTCTAATACTAAATTATATGCCCTTATATGGTCTCTTTATTTTTTATGATTGGAAGCCGTATCGTCGCTATGGTTCCGTGCCCCTCTTCCGACTCCAGAGCAATGGAACCGCCATGCTTCTCAATAATATTTTTGGCAATAAACAACCCCAAGCCCGAGCCATTTGGCGCAAAAAGTATGGCGTTGCTCGCACGAAAAAATTTACCAAAAATATCTTTCTTTTCGCGTTCCGGAATGCCAATTCCCGTATCGCGAACACTCAAAGTGAGATAGCCCTCCTCAGGGGTCAGAGTAATATCAATTATGCCGTTTGCCGGAGTATAGTGGATAGCGTTATCCACTATATTAGCAAATGCCCAGGAAAACTTTTCCGCATCGAGAGGAACTTCAGGCATCGCACTCTTGGGAAAATGCAGTGAGATGGTAAGATTCTTTTCTTGAGCAACAATGCGCCTTTCCTCGACGGTAGCCCGTACAACACTCTCTATTGAGACCGGGTGTAGAGTGTACCCAAACCTCCCCTCCTCAATCCGCACGACATTGAGCAGACCATTGACCAATGTGACCATACGGTTAGTAGACCCGTAGCCTTTTTCCAAAAGTTCAATTTGGTTTTGAGGAAACTTATGCTTCTTTTCCAAAACCACGCTTAACATCCATTTGATTTCAGTAAGAGGCGTACGAAGCTGGTGCGCGACTATTGAAATAAAGTCGGACTTCATGCGCGATATTTCCTCTTCATGCTCGCGGGCATCTTTCAAGCTTTGTGCCATCCCATTGAAGGCAAGTGCTAGACGCCCAAACTCATCTTCGGTCTGCACCACAATACGTTCATCAAAATCACCTGTCGTAATATGCCGCACTCCAAGTAAAAGTGCGTCAATCGATCCTGTCATGCGCCGGGTAAAGTATGCCGCAATCAAACCTGCCCCCGCCACTGCCAAAAGTGTGACGATACCATACAGAAGAATGAGCTTTCTCGTCTCTCCCCTGATACCATCCAGAGACATAATTACTCGGCTGTAGCCAATAACTTGGCCGGCACCGGCAAGACCGCTTGTATGAATTGTAATGGGTGCGAGAAACTCATAGTAACCCACGCCATTAATAATTGGCTGTCCAATAATGACTCCTTTTTTGAGAAACGTCTGGTCGGTCATTGCTACCGACAGGCCCCCCGCTTCTCTTAACGCACCCTTCGATGCAATGATGTCTCCCCCTTTATTGTAAAGCCCCACAAAAACAACATCGTTCTGCTCCACAATACCCGTTGCCGATGCATCAACAAATGTAGGATCGCCCGCTAGAATCCCGAGCTCAGAAGAAAACCCGAGATTTTGCGCAATACTCTCACCCCGCTGGACCAAGCCCTGCGTGAGTAGAGCACTCAAGCGCTGGATAAAAAAAATAAAATACAAGAGAAGTAAACTGAAGATAATGAGGCCAATTGCAAATACAAGCCTCGAACGAAAGCTCTTGCGAAAAATACTTATTTTTTTCAGCAACTTCATCATGTAGTGATTTAGAGCAAGAACGCCCGTACGATACTGCACGGACATTCTCTGCTTAATCCTTCACGCAAAATCTCACCAAAGTACGCTACACGCCCGACTAATTTTTACCGAATATGAGGATGTTGTGGATCAAATTTTGATGACGATTACCTACTCCCGGAACCGGCCCTTCCTCGCCAAACGTGAATGCTCCGATGAATGGCGCACTGCCAAATGCATGGCTCATGCCCGGAATTACGTGCGATACTCCCTGATCTCCCAGCACCATATGGGTACATGCACAAAACATGGCTATACCCGCCGCAATCTCATCTTCCTTAATTTCCCCTACCGCACGTGCCATACGGATTACAAGAGGCGGACGCAACTCGTGAGCCTCCTTACTACCCCGCATAATAGAGATGCTTTTACCCGGCTCAATAACAGCCAGTGAAGAGAGTGATTTATCGGGCAAATTAATCGCTACCGGATGAACGGTAAGATAATAAGTGATTCCTTTCTCTCCCGTTATGACAACCGCCAGAGGATCAATAATTCCCTGCTGGAGGAGGTCAACTTGCTTTCCTCCCGCGTTAATCTGCTCGGTAAGCCCACCACCAAGCCACTCATTATACACATCACCTGCGGGCCTGTTGTCTATCTCATAGATTGTTCTGCCTTTTGCTTTCGTTACTACCCCCTGTTTATCCGTCTGCAAATACCCTAGGCCACTACTAAACATATACCCAACCTTCAGATCGGTATAAATTACTGTCATAACCACATTGCTGGAATAGGCATTGCCATTGGCATACTGCTTCCACTTGCCGGAAATATCGTTGTCCCCCGAACTTCCCCCTAGAACAGGCGTATCGCCCAGTACATCGGCAACGCCCTTGAGCATATCTTCCTCCTGGCCAAGCACGCTGTTCATGATCACTATCTTTGCACGATCCTTATTTTGCTTTCCGGCATTTTCTATAGCTTTCTCAATGGCCATTTTTGCCGCTTCCCTTCCCTTGCCATCTGCTACTACGGCAGTACCCACACCAAAAACTATTTTCTCAGACGCGATACCTAATACCGCAACAGAGCGTCCCGCATGCCATCCATCGGTGCTCATAACCCCCTTCCACGATGTAATACCTGACATCTTTACATTGGGTCCAAGCTGTTTTTGAAGCTCTTTGGCCAACGTATCCGCATCATAATCCGCTGTTGAAAATACGAGAACCCACTCAGGTGTCCGGCCTCCTATCTCATTCTTCATGCGCGAAACAGCCTCGCTGGCCGCGCTCACCTCGCTGGACTGTGTGCTCCATCCGTATCCGGCAACGACAGCTCCGGTTTTAGGAGTCGCGGGCGCAACAGGGGGAGTCGGTGTACTGTCTTGTGCTACCGGCTGACTCGCTCCGTGATTCCATGAAAAAAGGAGCCATCCTGTGGCACCTAAAATAAGAATTACAAAAACAACTAATACCGACTTATAATTACTAGATGTGGGAGCAGAAGACGAAGCTCCTAAGTTTGTTGGATCCATATTTTTTAAAAGATATTAGATTACTTAATAACAAACGAGACAATAATAGAGTGACGCTACAAATTGTATCATATTCGTATAACGTCTAATAGAGTTAGTTAGCCACACCTATCATATTGCATCGCAACAACCAATCTATGTACATAAGTTCCTTTCTTATCGTATCTGTTCTTAGTAATTCGCATTCTTCCGAGATTCCTGAATATATACTCTCTTATGGCTCTATCCCCTTCTCCACAAGAAGCGCGTGTATCTTAGCCACCACCTGGTTGGGTGTGAAATTGACTTTCACCATAAACTCATCGGCTCCCAAACGCTTACTCTCCTCTATCTCACGCGTTTCTCCCAGATTCGAAAAAATGATTATAAGAATATCTTTATATCGTTTATCTGCCCTTATGTGTTTCAATACCTCAAACCCACCCAATCGGGGCATCAACAGATCAAGCAGGATGAGGTGCGGAATTTCTTTTTCAACAGAGGCAAGTGCCTCTTCGCCATCAGGGACAACAGTAACTGTGTATCCTTCCTTTTGAAGATGAGAGAGAATGATTGATGAGAGAAATACATCGTCCTCAACTATGAGCACCTTAATCCCCAAACCAATTCCAGCCACTACATGTTCAGCTACTGAAGCAACCGGATGCTCCGAACCAACTTCTCCATTTACTTCTCCCTTAGTGACATCTTCCATAATGCATAAAGTATATGCATATATCGTTCATGTGTCTAGTGTCTGTATCCCCCGTTCAACATCAACGAACACAGACCACAGTAGATATGCAATCCATTACATCTGCCGGACAGCTCAAAACTCGCGGGACCGCTGACATCCAAATGTAGCACAGACAACACTGAAGAAGCTGAAACACATCGGTGACACCCCAAAGTTCAACATTTGAGGCAC
>CAZTKT010000046.1:0-4635 GCA_964614265.1 uncultured Candidatus Saccharibacteria bacterium
TGAGGAGGTGCTCAGAGGAAAGGAAGAATAGCCTCCCGAAAAGGGTATTAGACCTGTGATCACCTGACACAAAACCCCCGCGGCCTTTGGCCGCGGGGGTTTTGCGTGCGCACACCGTGCGCTACATCATCTTGATATCAATACTTACCCCTGAAGGCAGAGAGAGGTTTGAGAGCGCTTCAATCACCTTTGGTGGGGGGTTGTGAATATCAATCACTCGTCGATGCACTCGCATCTCAAACTGTTCGCGCGCATCTTTGTAGATAAACGCGGCACGGTTTACCGTGTACTTTTTTATTTCTGTCGGAAGCGGAATGGGGCCGACAACTTCCGCATCAAAGCGAAGCGCGGTATCAATAATCTGCTTCACTGATGCATCGAGAATCTTGTGCTCATAGGCACGTACTCGAATGCGAAGCTTCTGCACGACCCCTTCTGTTGCACCCGCTTTTCGGGTTGCACGAGCCGGGCGTTTTGTAGACGCACGTGTCGTTGCTGTGTTTTCAGATTTTGTTGGCATGGTACTCGAAGTGTCCGTAGAACACCGGCTCTTGATCCGCTCTTGTACGGACTCTATATAAGCGCACTTTTACGATTTAGGCAATGATCTTCGTGACCACACCTGCCCCCACCGTCTTGCCACCCTCACGGATCGCAAACCGTGTCTGCTCCTCAAGCGCAACCGGCGCAACAAGCTTCACCTTGAAGGTGACTGTATCGCCCGGCATCACCATTTCTGTTCCTTCCGTAAGTGTCACATCGCCCGTCACATCAGTGGTGCGAATATAGAACTGTGGCTTGTATCCAGAGAAGAATGGGGTGTGTCGACCTCCTTCATCTTTTGAGAGAATGTATACCTCTGCTTCGAATTCAGTATGTGGGTTTACCGATCCCTTCGCCGCGAGCACCTGTCCACGATGGACATCATCCTTGGCGGTACCACGAAGGAGAACACCTGCGTTATCACCCGCCATTGCCTGATCGAGCTGTTTGTTGAACATTTCAACACCAGTCACCGTTGTTTTTGTTGTTGGTTTTAGACCGACAATTTCAACTTCTTCGCCAACCTTCACCTTTCCTCGTTCCACACGACCAGTGACGACTGTACCACGTCCTTCAATAGAGAAGATGTCTTCAATCGGCATAAGGAATGGCTTTTCAATATCGCGCACAGGAATCGGAAAGTATGTGTCCATCGCATCAACAAGCTCGAGCACCTTCTTGCCCCAATCACCGGTAGGGTCTTCAAGTGCCTTGAGACCAGAACCCTTAATAATAGGTGCGTTCTTGCCGTCATAGCCATTCTTGTCGAGCAACTCACGCAATTCCTCTTCGACAAGCATGATCATTTCCTCGTCATCAACCATATCTACTTTGTTGAGAAAGACGATGATCTTTGGCACACCCACTTGGCGTGCCAACAGTACGTGCTCACGAGTCTGTGGCATCGCACCATCTGATGCCGCAACCACAAGCACTGCGCCGTCCATCTGTGCGGCACCAGTGATCATGTTCTTGATGTAGTCAGCGTGACCCGGCGCATCAATGTGCGCGTAGTGACGATTGGGCGTCTCGTACTCAGAGTGCGAAAGCGAGATAGTAATACCACGCGCCTTCTCCTCCGGTGCCTTGTCAATTTCATCCACCGCCTTCATGTTCGCCACATAGCCCTCACCCTTTGCGTGCAAGACGCTCAAGATTGCGGCAGTAAGCGTTGTCTTGCCGTGGTCAACGTGACCAATAGTACCAACGTTGATATGAGGCTTCGATCGATCAAATGCTGCTGGTGCTGCCATAATAATTTTCTACTAGTGAATAAATGTTTTTAAATAAAAGATCATTTTTTCGATCCTTCTGAAACGCGAAAGCATGCGATGAATAGTGAAGACACAAAGCCAGTCCTCACTACTTACCACTACTACATCTTGTCGTCTCCGCCGTATCACTGAAATAAAAACAGCAACACACGGAAAAAACGCGTCTCTATGATAGTAGACTAATCACAGAGACGCGTCAAGTCCAAACCAAACAGGCGAGAATCTCTATCGTCCAAGGTATTCAATACAGTACCAATACGTATCAAATTGCATTGGGGGGTAAGGAGATGGACAACGTCCTGGTGGTATCTGTGCTTCCTGTGCCCACCACAGATACGCGCCGACCGTCAGACAATTACGGCAATCGGACACGTACAGGAGTCTATTATACGCATATGTGCCTGGTGTTGCATCATTTTTAGGAATTGTGGAAAGAAATGGTTGTAACTCGGCAACCAATGGATCATATCCATTGGTACCGCCATTTCCACAGATCTCCGACGTGGGTGCAATGCAGTTAAATTCAGTTCCTCCACCACTTGTTGGATTACTCGATGGCCACGCCCCACCATTATCATCTACGGCAAGCTGTAGCGCTTTGATTACTTCGTTTTTATCTGAAAGTCGTTTGGCGTCTCTCGCTTTTGCACGAGCACCATTTAGTGATGCGAGAGTGATGCTCGCGAGTAACGAAATAATAGATATAACAACGAGAAGCTCGATGAGTGTAAAGGCTCGTCGGAGATTCATACTGCTTCAGTATAGACATAATGGGTGTCCCTGAACACTCTGTGCTGTGTAGAGCCACCATGGTGTACTCTCAACTGAGACATAATGGATTTTTTTAGATGCGGTGAAGACTCTGTGTCGGGAATGAAACCTGTTATCTCTCTTGTTTTACCGCTGTTGTAATCGGCGAAGGAACTCTTGTCTATCTTCATATCCTACCTGATTAGGTAATTTGAAATAGGGGTCGGCTAAAGTATCCTCAATCACTTCCGTGACCCCACCAAAGACAATACCTGAAATCCCAAAGCTATTTGCAACATCAAGCTTCCATTGGTTCTCTTGTTTTTTAAATTGAAGTTTGACGATAATAAAAGCGCTGTCGGGGGGTAAATCTGGGTCTGAACGAAAGTAGTAATAGTAGTATCCAGCGAAATCTTTGTGCTGATCCGTCTTTATAAAATAGATGTTTTTCCGAGGTCAAATAACGGCAAGTGCGGGCTTACGCAGTGTCTCTTGATCAGTATGGTCTTTTGTATCAACCCAGGTTTGGGCATCCACATCTGCCATCACACCAGACTCTTTTGCCTTCAAGATCAAATCATATTTTTCCTCTAACTCCTGTTGCAAAAGTGGGGGTGTTGGTGTAAGTGCAACTTCTTTGTTATTAGGGTCATCGGATGTTTGTGTTGGCATTTTTATTAGGGATTGGCTATTAGTAAAGTACCATGTACCAACAGCAAGAGCGGCTACTAGTATCAATATGCCTATCAAAATTTTACTCCTCATACAGCGTATGGTATCAAAGAATCAGTGTAGTGTCATATATCGTTATGTGGGTAAAGGATGTCTCTCGACAAAACGTTCCATTACTCTAATACTGTATACTATACATGATGGAAAGTAAGAATAGTACTGTTGGTCTGCCAAGCGCAGGTAGCCAAGCACCCTCCATCTACACCCGCGGTGATGGCGACCATCTTGATCAAACACTCCGTCCGCGGACATGGGAAGAGTATGTCGGGCAGGCGAAGGTAAAAGAGAACTTACGTATCTTGCTCACCGCCGCACGTGAGCGCGGACATGCCGCTGAACATATCTTGCTCTATGGTCCTCCGGGACTCGGAAAAACCACCCTCGCGCACCTCATTTCCGGTACTCTCGGGACCAACATGCGCGTCACGTCTGGCCCCGCCATTGAACGCGTTGGTGATCTCGCGGCAATTTTGACCAACCTCTCGCCTGGTGACATTCTCTTCATCGACGAAATTCATCGGCTCTCAAAATCGATTGAGGAGGTCCTCTACCCTGCGATGGAATCCGGCGTTCTCGACATCATCATCGGCAAAGGGCCGTCGGCGCGCACCGTCCAACTTGATCTTCCACCATTCACGCTGGTCGCAGCCACCACGCGCGTCTCGCTCATTTCTGCACCACTACGATCACGTTTCTCTGGTGGCACATTTCGTCTGGAATTTTATTCTGATGAAGAAATCGTGACCATCCTCGTACGCTCGGCAGACCTTCTTGGTATTGAAACCACAAGAGAAACGCTTCGCGCGCTTGCCTCACGCAGTCGTGCCACGCCACGCACCGCAAACTATCTCCTCAAGCGATGTCGTGACCTCGCACAGATTGAGGAGAGCAGTATCTCAGACGATATTGTTGAACGGACGTTTGGCCTTCTGGACATTGATACGCTCGGTCTGCATGGTCCCGATCGACAACTTCTGCGTGCGATCGTGGAGAAGTTTCGTGGTGGACCGGTAGGACTTAATACCCTTGCGGCCGCAACCGGAGAAGAGATGGCGACCATTGAAGACGTGCTCGAACCGTATCTCATCCGCCAAGGTCTCATTGAGCGCACACCCCGCGGACGGATCGCAACTGCGCTCACGTACACACATTTGGAAAAAAATAGGAAGGTATAGAGAGCACCTGAAGTCATTACTAGGATCTACATGTGTGTGCACCAACACACACAGCGCCACTACCTAAAAGAGAAGCTCTATTCGGTCCATGCTATGCTATACATATTCGACCTAAACGCCTTTTCGGGAGGCTCAGTTTGATATAGTACGGCTCTATCTAA
>CAZTKT010000047.1:0-3818 GCA_964614265.1 uncultured Candidatus Saccharibacteria bacterium
GTTATTAGTGCTTGGAGTTGGGATGCGGGCGGAGGTGGCAAGGGCGGCAGGGACATACTATGTTCGTTCCGGAGCGACAGGCACAAACATGGGAACCGACTGGACAAATGCATATCCATCGCTTCCCTCAACCCTTGAGCGAGGAGCGACGTACTATGTAGCTGCGGGAACATACGGATCATATACCTTTGATGATCCTGTGTCAGGAACAGCAGTAATCACTATTAAAAAAGCTACAACGGGAGATCACGGCATAACCACTGGATGGCAAGACGGTTATGGGTCTGGTGCAGCATCGTGGGCACCTGTTGTGTTTACCACTTCCTACTGGGTTTTTGATGGTGCGACAGGTGGAGGGCCGGGGTCGTGGACCTCTGGTCATGGGTTTGAAATCGCCACAACAACCTCTGTATGTGGGGATGCAACGCTGATCGGGCTTGGCGCGAACGTTTCGGATATCCAGGTGCTGCATACCACCCTCTACTCTTCCAGCAAAAACTATCCTCTCAACGGCGTGAAAGGAACCGGAGGGGCAACAAATCTCCGTTTCTCGCATCTTTATATGTATTCCATCTTTGGCGTGCCGTTTCATATGGGCACATGGAGTAACGTTACCATTGAAAATAGCTATATTGCTGACACACGGAGCACTGGAGCAGTGGATGCGTATTGTCCCAACTGGCATACGGAAGGCATATCCTCTATTGGCAACAATACGAACCTCACCATACGGAACAATATTTGGGATAAAATACAGGGCACCGCAGTGTTTGCCGGTGTAAACAAGGGCAGTTCGACTGGCTGGAAAATATATGGCAATGTTTTTTCACGAAACACGACGACAATGTACTACTACTATGAAGCTTCCTCTTCTACCAACCAGCAGACGATGGATGGTCTCGAGTTCTACAATAATGTCATCACAGGTATTCCTGGTGTTTCCCAGGGAGGTCTCGTGATTCAACAGGGCACAAACAATAAGGTCTACAATAATATTTGGTATGACAATATCGCGAATGCGTTTGGGATAAACGCAACCCACGATAACAATTATTTCTCAAATAACCGACGCGTTGAGGGTTGTAGCCCTTCCTGTCCCAAAGACGTGGAAGCTGCATCTGGGGAAACATCTGCACAAATAACCACAGTGAATCCTTTTGTGAATTGGAATAGTACACTTGATCCTGCAAGTGCGGATTTCCATTTGACTCAGACAACAAATGGGGGACTGATTCTTTCTTCGCCCTTTAACATAGACGCCTTTGGAAACACCCGTGGCGCAGATGGTACATGGGATCGTGGTGCCTACGAATACACCGGCTCTACGCCACCCCCACCTCCTCCACCTACCACTAAGTCTACCACTAAGTCTACCACTAAGTTCATCACTGGAGATCGCATCAAGGTAACCACCAACAAACGCAACGTCCGCAAAATCCCTGGAGGGAAGAACATTGGCTTCCATAGGATCAATGATCAAGGTACCGTCCTTGAAGGACCACAGCTCGCTAATGGATACAACTGGTACAACATCAACTTCGATACCAGTCCTGATGGATGGACTGTACAAGACTATCTCGAGAAGACACTTGTTGTGGTATACACTCCATCACCAACTCTCTCCGTAGAACAAGCCACACAACTCTCCCATATGACCACCGTACTCTCTCTCATCTCCAAACTCCTCCAGTCAACTACTACACTCAGTACCTCCATGACTGCTTCCGTTGCTAACGCGCTCACACAGATACAACAGACGTTGGTGGGTATGCGACGGTAGGGGGGTACGGAGAGCTGTCTACATAGTGGGAGAGCTTTTGGTTCAGTGTGGTGCAAGGAGTATAGATTGTTGAGGATATCGATATTCGTACTACACAGGATTCGAGAAAGCAAACATAATTGTTCGTGATATACTCATCGTACATGAAACGTGAGTCGCTCATCTTTTTCTTAGGGTTTGTGACTATTCTCCTGCCATTTTTGGGTGTGCCAAGTACATGGAAGCGATTGTTGTCTGTGATACTGGGTGTGACGTTTGTGATCGTGGGGTATCAACTGCGACGACGTGCGTACCTGCGTTCGATTGAAGACACAACTGGCGAACGAAAGACAGATGTGTATGCCGAACATGTGACGCCAGTTGTCGCTGTTGCCTCGATGCCCTCTCCGTCTCCCATTCCGGTTGTAGAAGAGGTTGTTTCAGTTGTCGATGGAAAGGACATAGCAACAAAAGCTCGTCGCACGAGAGTAAAAAAAGTATGACGTATCGTAGTATCATTGGCCTTACTGGGGTGGTGGGGGTGGGAGTATTTGCGCTCTCTCATGTGGTGCTTCCACAGATGACGAAAACAACATACGGAAGCGTCGCGCCGTATGCGAGAGACGCTGTGTCTGTAGTGCGCGAGAAAATCACCCCACCACCAGTGGACACTTCTCCGGTGCGTACACACGTCCCACTCCCGTCGGCGGTAAAAGCGATATATATGACCTCGTGTGTCGCGGGCACACCGAGTTTTCGTGACTCAGTTATTTCACTCATTGATCAGTCAGAAATTAATGCGGTGGTGATCGATATCAAAGATTTTTCTGGTACCATCTCATTTGCGCCGACTTCTCCCGCACTTGTGCCCGCATGGGACCATGCTCGCTGTGGCGCGCGCGATATGGAAACACTCGTTCAGACGCTCCATCAGAAGGGAATCTATGTGATTGGTCGCATCACCGTCTTTCAGGATCCATTTTATAGTGCAAGTCATCCTGAGCTTTCAGTGCGACGTCTCTCTGACGGGGGTGTGTGGAAAGATCACAAGGGGCTCTCATTTATTGATGTTGGGGCACAGCCATTTTGGGACTACATCGTTGCGCTCGCGACTGACTCATATAATCTCGGCTTTGATGAACTCAATTTTGATTATGTCCGGTATCCGTCGGACGGCAACATGAAGGATGTCTCGTTCACTCACAGTGGGGGAAAGAGCAAGCAAGAAAATCTCGAAACATTTTTTCAATATCTTCATGAAAAATTAGCTGACGTAAATCAATACAATGCAGTGCATCACAAAAACACCGGACGTGACCGCGCGATCCCGTATCTTTCTGTTGATCTTTTCGGTATGACGACGTCAAGCACCAACGATCTCTCCATCGGGCAAGTGCAAGAGCGTGCTGCGCCATACTTTGATTTTATTGATCCGATGGTGTATCCATCACATTATCCAAATGGTTTTAATAATCTGGGTAACCCCAACACGCATCCCTACGGGGTCGTACACTTTGCATTGACCGAAGGCGTGCGCCGTCTCTCCGCGACCACGACACCCGTTGATGGGTTTGCGCACAGGCGTATCGGGACTTCGACACCGCCACGTTACGAGAAGCCACTGTACGACATCCAAAAGCTTCGTCCATGGCTCCAAGACTTTAATTATGGGGGTCACTATGGCGTTGCGGAAATACGCGCGCAGATTCAAGCCACCTACGATGCGGGCCTCACGAGCTGGCTCATCTGGGACCCAGGCAATCGTTACACGCGGGACGCGTATTTGACGGAGTAGTCACTCATACTTCACATAGGAAAAGTGCGCAAGGTACGATACCATGGACACCAAACAACATGCGATTTCGTCGTACAAAAAAACCAGACCGAGTCGCGCCATCGGCAGATGCTTCCACAGCTTCCGGTGCCGTGTTCACACCGACTGTCGTCCCGACTCGGTCTGTAGCCCAAATCTGCCTCACCCCTCTGCATGCACGTGAATTGGTCATTGGACTGGACCCCTTTCATTGCACACCTTCCTTGTTAGTTAGATTGTATGCTG
>CAZTKT010000048.1:0-3812 GCA_964614265.1 uncultured Candidatus Saccharibacteria bacterium
GTTTTTGCATACTGTCGTATGTTACGACAGTTGCATTTCAAAGGGGAATTTTCAAATTTGACGATATGTTCCCCTACGGTATTTATACCAACGTAGTTGCTATCGAGCCATGTCACACCAGAAGAAGTGACCCTACTTATAATCGCTGTATGTGGTGTCCAGAAATCACCAGAGGAGATCGGTGGTAGTGGTTGCCTATTTGGGGTTCGCCACTTTATCTGGATGATGTCACCAAATTGTGCCCGGCGGATGGTCTTGAATATATCAGACTTCACATCCGGACTCGAATACCAAGTACAACCCAAGCTGTCTTCTGTTGTACCAGGAACAGCGACCACACTCTTTGATGCTTCTTTCACGACGCGTTGTACCCATTTTTTGCATACAATACCAACAACTTTGCCAATATCTTGCATGCCACGCCCAACGATCAGTATGTTGCGAGTTCCTTGATCAAGTCTGTGCCACGGGGTAGCCGCGACAGCATCTTTTGGACCAAGAAGCACTACACTCCCAAGTCCAGTGACTAACCAACCAAAACCCCCTAACACCTCACGTCGGGAAACACCAACAGAACCATACGGAGCCATACGTCATACTCCCTATCTCACGAAGAACATACCTGTAGGAACAATCGTGGTAGCTCCCTTTGAACTACCACTTCAGATCTACTGATAAGTGATATCATTCTGAACTTTTTTCGTCAAGTATCTGGTGTGGAAAGATGCACTACTGCTTCCGTCACGAATCACTAAGTATTTCGTTCGTGCTTCGCACTCCAAAATACTAAGTGTTCTCGACCCCGCCTCGCGCCTGCTTCGCAGACTTCGCTTCGCTCCGTGCGCTCCGGCTCGGAAAAAGATAAGAATAAGGCCCCCTTAAAAGGGGCTTATTCTTATCTTTTTCCGCCCATGATCTTCCCGGGCTTGCGGCGAGTGATGATGTTTCGGTTTGAGTATTTCTTTGGCTTGCGGGTCTTCTGGCCTTTGCCGGTTGGACGACCTTGTGCGGTACGCTCACGACGATGTCCTCGTGGAGAGCGTCCTTCTCCACCGCCGTGTGGGTGATCAACGGCATTCTTTGCGGTACCGCGAGTCTTTGGTCGGAGTCCTCGGTAGCGAGCGCGTCCTGCCTTACCAAGATTCACGAGACGATGTTCTTCGTTTGATACCTGTCCGACAGATGCCCATGCGGTGCTTGGCACACGACGAATTTCACTTGAAGGCATCTTGAGCTGTGTGTAGCCACTATCGTGTGCGACGACTTCTATATGGCTCCCTGCGGAACGAGCAAGACGTGCGCCCGCGCCTGGTTTTAATTCGACATTGTATACAAAGGTACCGACGGGAATGTTTGAAAGGATGGTGCGATTCCCCACCTTGGCGCGGGCGGTAGCAGAGACGAGACACTCGTCTCCAGCTTGTAGATTCTGTGGTGCGAGAATGTAGCGACGCTCACCGTCTTTGTAACAGAGAAGTGCTACAAATCCTGAGTGGAACGGATCGTATTCGATACTCTCCACGCGCGCGGGCATATCCTTCTTATCATAGACAAAATCAATGAGGCGATACGTGCGCTTTACCCCACCACCACGATTCCAAATAGTCGTACGTCCTTGGCTGTTGCGACCGCCGGTGCTATGACGACCTTTCGTGAGGCGCTTGTGTGGCGCATTCTTTTTTGTCGTCAAATGGTCTCGGTACGATACTACCGTCATGCCACGACGTCCTGCTGATGTTGGTTTATAGGTCTTCATAGTAATTGGTTATATCAAATCGATACGCTCTCCCTTTTTCAAAAAGACATACGCCTTTTTCATGCCGGGCACCACCACCTCGCGACCGCGCGCACGAGAATGAGATCGACGGGGAGCCTGCGTGACCATCGTCACCTTCCGGGGCGTCACTGAAAAAAGCTGTTGCACGGCATCCCGCACATCATACTTGGTCGCATCTGATCGTACGATAAACACATAGGTGTTTTGTCCGTTCACCCCAGCAGCTTTTTCTGTGATGCGTGGCTTGAGCAAGACACTCGAGAGGTCCCGCTGAATGGACGCTACTGACGGCGGCGCCGATTGCCCGGCTGTGCGTGTTGTGGTCTTTCCTTTTTTTGTTCCAAATAATGCCATACTGAAATATTACTTAGTGACCACTGTCGCCCGCTGTGCACTAGGCTTCTTGCTACTCTTTGTAGGTACCTTCTTTGTGGTCTTTGTAACAGGACGCGCTGACTTTCTTCCAACAACTGGGGTACCAACGCTCGCGGTCCGCGGTGTTTTTCCTTTTGACACAATGCGCGACTCGAGTAGTTTCGCAACCGTCTCAGCGCCGGCTAGAATAACATATTTGTATGAAAGGAGCTCAACGGGATTGAGATCCTTGGCTTGCGTAACGACGACGTTACCAAAATTCTGGAAACTTTTTTCTGTGTTTCCATCTCGACCTCCGAGGACAATCACTGCCGCATTTTTGCGTTTTGTTGCAAGCGTACCCTTACCAGCAACACCTGAAAGTGCGGTAAGCATACCCCGTGCTTCTTTTGCTTTTGGTGCCACAAAGAGCATTGTGTCGAGGCAAATGATCTCGTCGTCACGGAGTTTTTGAGAGAGCGCAACACCAAGCGCCTTCGCGCGCACATTGCGATTAATCTTTTGTGAGTAATCTCGCTCGTTGCGCGGACCAAAGGTCACGCCACCACCACGCCAGATCGGGGAACGACGCGAGCCATGTCGTGCGCGTCCCGTGCCCTTTTGTCGCCATGGCTTCTTACCACCGCCACGCACTTCACCACGCACTTTTGTGTGTGCGGTTCCTGCGCGTGCGTTTGCCTGCATCGCCAGCACCACCTCATGCACTAAATCAGGACTCCATGGTTGACCAAAGACACTCTCGGGAAGCTCTACCTTCCCTACCGCCTTACCCTCTGTGTTGTATGTTATTGCTTGCATATATGAAAATGCGCTTATGAGCCACGAATCTCAACGACCGTACCACGCCGTCCAGGCACCGCGCCTGAAATAAAGAGCACCTGTGCCTCGGGATCAATGGCGAGTACGGTGAGATTTTTCACCGTTACTCGATCTCCGCCCATGCGACCACCCATACGCATGCCTTTGATGACACGACCTCCCGCGCGACCTCCGCCACCAATAGAGCCCGGTGTGCGAGCAGAGTGCTTTCGTCCATGGGATGCTTTGTCACCCTTAAATCCGTGACGCTTCACGACCCCTTGGAATCCTTTCCCTTTTGAAATTGCGGAGACCATGACCGTGTCGCCCACCGAAAAGGCGCTGACGTCCACAACACCTCCTTTTTCAAGACCTTCGAGCGTCTCTCCCACATAGCGCGGACGAAATTCTTTTACGTGTGCATATGCACCACCCAAATGACCAAGCTGTGCTTTAGACATCCGTGATTTCTTTGCGGATCCAACCGCAATCTGTGCCGAGGCATACCCATCCTGCTCGACCGTTTTGATCTGCGAGACGATTCCTGGAGCAACACGAAGGATGGTCGCCGGACACACAACACCCGCATCAGTGAAGATTTGGGTCATTGCGTCTTTTGTACCAAGAAGGTATTTCATCGTAGATGCTAGTTGAAGCGTCAAAAAAGAAGAAACCGCACCTGCGGGCAAAAGCCCGCAGGTGCGGTTTCTGCCCAGTGGTTTCGCGCCCTCGTAAGCCGAGTAGGCTGAGACATAGGTCTTCCAAACGCTAGTCGCATTATACAGACGACAGCAAAAATTGCAATAAGAAGTCTTATCCACCGCAACATGAGCACAAACTGACTCTTGATTCCAACGCAAAA
>CAZTKT010000049.1:0-3737 GCA_964614265.1 uncultured Candidatus Saccharibacteria bacterium
AAATTATCAAAATCTGCCCGACATTCTTGGTACCCTTTTATTTTTATCTACTTCGGACTTAAAGAGTGCACCAACATAATCTGCCCACTCTTCTCCCTTTTCTTCTCCCCGTGTAGACATCTCAATAAGTGACAACAAATAAAAAAGAGCGTGTAGAGAGATATGTGTCATATCTTCTACGACGCTCTTTTGGTGCCATTCCGCTGGGGGCAATGGCACCACATCTGTGCGGGGTTCCATGAGGACCACACCACCTGGGAAACCCTCATCAAAGAAACCCAGGTAGTATGTTCACACTATACACCCCACCCTATGAGTCAAGCTCACAAGGAGAGTCATCGACCTCAGACCAAACGGGTGCCTCGCCCCCCGCTGTGCAGTCAACACCATCGGGATCACGAGGTGTATACCCCTGTGATACTCTCAGTGGCACTTCCACCAGTGGTACTTCCGCCTTTAGTGGAAGTGCACTATCACAGGTACCATAATCTGCCATTATTCCCCTCTCTGAAAAATAATGTTGCGAGGGTCACCAGCCAGCGGACATCCAAAGTCCGTGGCGTTTTAACACTCGATCATCGTTGTCTTCCGGTTTTTCTTCTGCCGGAGCAGGTTGCGGATCAGACGACACATCGGGCGACACGGTTGCCACTACAACCCCATCGCCTTCCTCTACTGGTTCTGGCGGTGGGTACAGGTCGCTTCGTTCATCATCGTACGTCATGATGCTACCTCCGTTTCTTGATCGACAGCATCCTGCTGTCGATCAAGTTTCCCTCACCATACCAGCTCCCCGAGCTGGTAAACTGTTAAAGAACTGGACCGTACATTTCGGTCCGAGAGGTGTATGTCAGGTGTCGACACACACTTCTCGAAACAAAACTATTTCTCTCCTCTCAAAAAACCGACCTTCCTGTGGGAGGAAGGTCGGTTCTTGATTTCAAAAGAGAGAGTGATTCAAGACCTACCTTCCACGCCATAGAGCAAAGCCAAATAGGGCAACAGAAAGTGCCCAGGCATACTGCATATGATGTGTCCGTGTCTTGAATTCCATACGTGTACTATCGTAGAGCGCGCAGTGAGATCTGTCAATCGCTGGATGTGTTACGCAATAACACAAATATGACTGTCAATAGAGTGCCTGTATGGAAATAAAAAAACGAGTCGAGAGTCATGGTGACCTCTCGCTCGTCTACAGTCTCCCCTCCACAAGAAGGGCTAGCCGAACATAGGTAGTCTTTTGTTAACACAACCACATGTGTGGTCTGGCCACAAAGGAGGACGCTCGGCTAGTACCTAGTGAGCCTATGCTACATTCGTGGGAAGGTCAAATGGAAGACACGGTAGCACCACAAAACACTGACCATGTGGTCAGTGTTTTGTGGTGCGCCCGTACAATTCTTGTTACATCATTCCCCCCATACCACCTCCCATACCACTCATATCAGGCATTGCGGGTTTCGAATCGTCCACATCTTCGGCAACAGCCGCTTCAGTCGTCAGCAAAATGCCTGCGGCAGAGACTGCGTTCTGCACACCGGAGCGTGTCACCTTCACGGGATCAATGATTCCTGCGGCAATCATATCTTCTACCATTTCATCCTTTGCCGCATCATACCCTGCGTTGCCTTTTCCTTTCTGCACCATATCGACAATCACCGAACCATCGTCCTTGCCTGCATTTGCCGCAATTTGCTTCAATGGCATCACGAGTGCCTTCAGAACAATCTGGTACCCAATAGCCTCCTCATCAGAGAGTGCTTTCTTCCCCGCACGCTTTGCCATTTCGACGCCGACAGATGCCGCGGCCTTCACGAGTGCAACACCTCCTCCCGGCACGATGCCTTCTTCAATCGCCGCTTTCGTCGAATTGACCGCGTCTTCGATTTTGAGCTTGAGGTACTTCATCTCGGTCTCTGTTGCGGCACCCACACGAATGACTGCAACGCCACCAGAAAGCTTCGCGATTCGTTCCTCAAGTTTTTCCTTATCAAATTTTGAATCAGTCTTTTTGTGTTGTGCGCGAAGTGCTTGCACCCGATCCTCGATGTCTGATTTCTTACCCTTCCCACCGACGATGGTAGTGCGATCTTTTGTTGAGACAATACGACTTGCTTTGCCAAGCTGTGCGAGCTCAACCGTCTCCAGTTTCAGCCCGACCTCTTCTGCAATCACCGTACCACCGGTCGTGATCGCAATGTCTTGCAACATCTCTTTCTTTCGGTCGCCATAGCCGGGTGCCTTCACCGCAAGCACCGAGAATCCCCCACGCAGTTTGTTGACCACAAAGGTTGCGAGCGCCTCACCCTCCACATCGTCTGCAATAATCACGAGCTCTTTCTTGCCAGTCTGTGCGAGCTTCTCAAGAAGAGGCAAAATCTCCTGCACGCTCGCGATTTTCTTATCAGTAATCAAGACCAGTGCCTCGCGATATTCTGCCTCCATACGCTCGGCGTTGGTAATCATGTATGGAGAGACATACCCGCGATCAAACTCGAGCCCTTCGGTAAATTCGGTCTCAATACCAAATGATTGTGACTCCTCGACCGTCACCACACCGTCTTTCCCCACCTTATCAATGGTCTCCGCGATCTTAGTGCCAATTTCTTCACTCTCGGCCGAAATGGTCGCGACTTGTTTGATCTCATCTTTCTTGCTAATCGGAAGCGCCATCGCGCGGAGTGCTTCTACCACATCTTCGGATGCATGCTCCATGCCCATACGAATGGCCATAGCATTGAGGCCCATCGTCGTCTGTCGCAAGCCTTCCGTCACCAACGCCTGCATGAGAAGTGTCGCTGTTGTTGTCCCATCCCCCGCCACATCATTGGTCTTTGTCGCTACTTCCTTGACGAGCTCCGCCCCCATATTTTCAAATTTGTCTTTGAGACTAATCTCCTTTGCAATAGATACCCCATCATTGGTGATCATGGGAGAGCCAAACCCCTTATCAAGAATGACATTGCGACCACGTGGTCCCAACGTTACTTTGACCGCATCAGCAACCGCGTCCACGCCGCGCTTCAACGCCTTCTTCAACTGTTCATCATAAATAACTTTTTTTGCTGCCATGAGAATACTGAATTAACTGATTAAATACCTCACACTCATGCGGGAAGGATCGCAAGCAGATTTGATTCGGACACCACGTAATAATCTTTGCCTCCCACTTTTACTTCATCGTACCCATATTTCGAAAAGACGACGCGATCACCCACAGAAACCTGTAGTGGCACACGAGTGCCATCTTCGTACTTTCCTGCGCCCACTGCTACCACCATGCCCTGCTCAGGCTTTTCCTTGCTGACCGTGTCCGGAATAATAATGCCGGACGGCGAGAGCGTCCCCATCTCTTCTGCAGAAAGCGGACGAATGACGACACGATCACCCAAGGGATGAATCCCGACACTACTCGTATTTCGTGACGCCATAGAAGATGACGCGCCCTTTGTCTGTTTGGATACTTTTTTAGCTGTTTTATTGGACGCTCCTTTTTTCGCCGCTTTTTTCAATACTTTTTTTGTCTTTTTTGCCATAGCCTACGTACAATAAAAAGATATTCCAATAATGAACGCTGGTAGCGCCTACCGCACCCTCTATATATACAGGAACAATTACCATCTCACACCACCAGCGTTTTGCAGAGGTCAGTATACGCCGATTTCCGCTGACGTCAAAATAGTGAATAAGTCCACCCCTTTCTGCACCCCTCTGGTAATTGTTCACGATAGTACTCC
>CAZTKT010000050.1:0-3725 GCA_964614265.1 uncultured Candidatus Saccharibacteria bacterium
CTTAACGGAGCCATACTATATCAAAAACAGCACCCGAAATGTTTCTTTAGGTCGAAGAGGGAGTCATTTGGTATTTTGGCTGGAAGGCGAGTGATGTAACTGGCGTGTCACAAGTGCCGATTGGTGGCCTCGGTCGAGCGCTTCGAGGACCCGGAGCAGTCTCTTTCTTTGGCATTCGAGCAAGTGACGGCGCTCAAATTAAGCTCAAGTACGTTGGAAGCGGGAAAATTGGCAAAGGCGGTCAGTGGGCGGATGTCCCACTTCTGTAGCCGCTTCAAAGAAAGGACGAAAAGTCGTCTCTACTTTGGGCGGCTTTTCATATTAGGTAGAACGGGTATGATATAATTTCCGCGTGGTAAAAGAAGCGACACTTACGGATATTTATGAACTCCTACATTGGTCTCCGAACTCGAAACGATAATGGCAAATAACTTGAAACAATTTCCAGAAGGATTCTATTGGGGAGCGGCGACGGCGGCGTACCAAGTGGAGGGTGGTATTGAGAATACTGACTGGGCACAGGCGGCGCGGGAAGGAACGGTGCCACCGTGCGGGCGCGCCTGTGACCACTACCATCAATATGAAGAGGATTTCGATATGGCTCGAGATCTGGGGCATAATGCTCACCGTTTTTCGGTAGAGTGGGCGCGGATTGAGCCAGAGGAGGGAAGGTTTGATGAGGAAGCGATTGAACATTATCGGGAGGTGTTGCGCGCGCTTCGCGCGCGCAACCTCAAGCCCTTTATTACACTCTGGCATTTTACCCTGCCACTGTGGTTTTCTGAGTCCGGTGGCTTTGAACGGAAAGATGCACCGGAGATTTTTGCTCGCTACTGTAGGTATGTGGCGCAGAAACTTGGAAATGATTGTAGGCATTTTTCGACGATGAATGAACCCACTGTTTTTGCGTCGAAGGGCTGGCTTGCTGGTGATTGGCCCCCATTTAAGAAATGGTCAGGACTACGTTTTTTAAAGGGAGGAACATCCGTTGGACATGATGTCCTGGGAAGTAACACTAAACGAGGGAGTCTCACACAATATTTTCGGGTGCTGAAAAATCTTGCTCGAGCGCACAATGCCGCATACGATGCAATCAAGACTGTGGCGTTTGGCTCAGAAGTGGGAATCGTCCACCATATCGTGCTCTTCCATGCCAATGGTAATCCCTTCAACAAGGTCCTCGCGTGGTTCATGAATTGGCACTGGACGCACCAGTTGCTCCGCCGAGTCCAGCACAAATGTGATTCAATAGGGGTGAATTATTATCTCCATAAAAAGTTTGGTGATACTGCGACGTACGAAAAGACTGATATGGGTTGGGATGTATATCCGGAAGGTCTGTGTGAGGCACTGCTGATGGTGAAACGTTACAAGAAACCGGTCTATGTCAGCGAAGCAGGTATCGCGGACGCACAAGATACCATGCGTGCAGACTATATCCGTCGACTTATCGACTCTGTGCGCAGTGCGCTTGAGCAGGGGGCTGATATTCGGGGGTTTATGTATTGGTCATTACTTGATAATTATGAGTGGGCGCTCGGTTTTGAGAAACGATTTGGGCTTATTGAGATTAACTACGAGACATTGGCACGTACCATTCGTCCTTCTGCGTATGTGTATACAGAGATCATAAGACGGAATGGACGTACCTAGCAACTCAGTCGTGAAGGTGTCGTGGGTTTGGATAGATGCTAGAATAGTGGGTATGGCGATGTGGATTATTCTTGCGGTGAGCGCACAATTTCTCAATGCGATTGTATCGTTGATTGACAAGTATATTGTCACTAGCAAACATGCCCTTCCGCAACCATTCGTTTACGCCTTTTATACGTGCGTGTTTTCTGGTGGGGGTGTCGTGCTTTATATATTTGGAATTTTCCCTCTTTCTGTTGGTGGCATCTCATTTCCGAGTGTACACAATATACATTTCCCAACGCTTGAGACCATCAGTCTTTCAATGCTTGCGGCGTACACATTTTTCTACGCACTTGTTTCTTTATTTACGGCACTGCAACGGGCAGACGCCTCTGATGTGGTACCAGTGACGGGGGCAGTTTCTGCGATCGCTACATATGGACTTGCATACTTATTCTTAGATGCCCGTGTGCCACCAAATTTTTTGGCTGGCGTGTTTCTCTTAGCGGTGGGAACGGCAATGGTGTCACACTTTCGTTTCTCGTGGGTTGGAGCGCTCTCGGCAATACATGCCGGTATCTTCTTCGCGTTACACTTTATTGTGTTAAAACGATTGTTTATTCTCACCTCGTTCGATGACGGGTTCTTCTGGAGTCGGATTGGTACCATGGTATTTGCGCTCTCGCTTTTGTTGATACCTCGCTATGGGAGCAGGATTTTGACGCAGACCAAATCAACGGGGAAACGCGCAGGTGCGCTTATTGTGCTGAACAAGGTGATTGCGGGATGTGCGTCGGTACTTATTCTTAAGGCGACCGAGCTTGGGGACGTGTCGGTGGTGCAGGCGCTCGGGGGTCTGCAGTATATCTTTATATTTGCATTCGGTGCAATCCTCGGACCATATACCCATATGGATTGGGGAGAAAACGTGCGTCATCCGAAAGTGCTTTTCCATAAAGCGCTCTTTATTACCATCATTGCACTCGGTTTTTTTGTTCTCTTTAGATAGTTTCTCATGGGCATGATCCGAAAGTATTGGAAACGCGTACTCCTCTGGGGTGTCGTGTTTCTTGTGCTTGTGTGTGTGGTGTGCGTGCTTCTTGCACGTAAAGTGGTGCCGGCTCATATCACCTACGGCATGTCTTTCAACACGCCGTATGTGCTAGAGCTGGGCCTTGATCCGAAGGTGGTTTATACCGCAGTGCTCGATGATCTCGGTGTACGTCATCTACGGCTCGCAGCGCACTGGCCACTTGTGGAACCACACAGCGGAGTCTTTGACTTTAGTGTACTTGATTATCAAGTGGCCGAAGCGCAGAAGCGTGGTGCCGACATTATTCTTGCGTTGGGAAGGAGATTGCCACGATGGCCAGAGTGTCATGTGCCGGCGTGGGCTCAGAAGCTTGCATGGGAGGAACAAAAGACTGCAATCCGTGCATATCTCACCACAGTGGTAAATCGGTATAAGAGCAAACCGAACATTATATATTGGCAGGTTGAGAATGAACCGTACCTATCGCTTTTTGCACACGACCAGTGTGGTGATCTTGATGAAGAGTTTTTGAAGGAAGAAATTGCTCTTGTCCATTCGCTTGATAGCACACGACCAGTTCTGGTCACGGACAGCGGTAATCTCGGCACATGGGGCGATGCATTTGGCGCTGGCGATGCATTCGGGACGAGTGTCTATGTATATTTTTGGAATCCGACACTTGGACAATTTCGTACTATCTTACCATCGGTGTTCTATCGGATGAAGGAGAATGTGATGAAATTGCTGCATGGCGAGAAGCCAACATTTCTCATTGAACTCTCTCTTGAGCCGTGGCTTATAGAGACCGTGCGACAGGTACCTATTGAGGTACAGCTCAGCCGTATGGACACCACAAAATTTGATGAAATCGTCGAATATGCAAAAGCGACCCGCTATGCACAACAGTATCTGTGGGGTGGGGAATGGTGGTTTTGGATGAAAGCACAGGGGCATGCTGAGTTTTGGGAGAAAGGGAAGGCACTTTTTAGGAAGTAAGGGGCATTGACTAAGCTCACATACATCCTGCACTCATTAACCACAATGAGTGATGAGAATC
>CAZTKT010000051.1:0-3674 GCA_964614265.1 uncultured Candidatus Saccharibacteria bacterium
GGAGTACTATCGTGAACAATTACCAGAGGGGTGCAGAAAGGGGTGGACTTATTCATACTTTTGCATGCGGAGCGCTTACGGCGTACAATAGCCACGTTATGCGTCAATCTCATCTTTTTACAAAAACACGAAAAGAAGCGCCAAAAGACGAAGTCTCTAAAAATGCACAACTCTTAATCCGTGCGGGATTTGTATACAAAGAAATGGCGGGGGTGTATGCATACTTACCACTTGGATTACGCGTTTTTAATAAGATCGTTTCGATCATTCGGCATGAGATGAACCAGATCGGCGGACAAGAGCTCACTTTGACTGCGCTCCAAAATCCAGATGTCTGGCAACAGAGTGGTCGATGGGATGATTCTGCGATTGATGTGTGGTTTAAGACGGCACTTAAGGCTGGTGGAGAGGTTGGGCTTGGCACAACTCATGAAGAGCCACTGACCGCTCTCATGACACAATACATCTCGTCGTACAAGGATCTGCCAGTATATGTGTATCAATTCCAGACGAAGTTTCGCAATGAAATACGAGCGAAGAGTGGCATCATGCGCACGCGCGAATTTGTGATGAAGGACCTGTATTCGTTTTCAAAAAATGAAGAAGAATTTCGTGAGTTTTATGAACGGTGCGCGGTGGCATACACGCAGGTGTTTGACCGTGTCGGCATTGGCGATCGGACGTACCGTACGTTCGCAAGTGGGGGTTCGTTCTCTCGGTTCAGCGATGAATACCAGATGTTGTGTGGGGCAGGCGAAGATGTCATCTATGTACACAAGGAGAAGCACATTGCCGTCAATAAAGAGGTATATACAGATGAGGTTCTTACCGAGCTTGGTATCACGAAGGCTGACCTTACTGAAGAGAAAGCAATTGAGGTGGGAAACATTTTCCCGCTCGGAACGCGATTTTCTGATACATTTGGGTTAACGTATAAAGATGAATCTGGTACGGATGTACCAGTAGTGATGGGCTCGTATGGTATTGGGCCAGGGAGGCTGATGGGGGCTATTGTGGAGGCCCTTGCAGACGAAAAAGGTATGGTGTGGCCAGAAAGTGTCGCACCATTCAAGGTACATCTGGTTGCACTGAATACTGACAACGATGAGATGCGTGATTACGCCGATGGGATTTATGACACACTCAAGAAACGAGGAGTGGAAGTACTCTATGATGATCGCGCACTGCGTCCAGGAGAAAAATTTGCCGACAGTGATCTTATTGGTATCCCGTATCGGGTGGTCGTGAGTGAAAAAACACGTACACAAAACACGTTTGAGGTTGTCGAACGCAAGACAGGCGCGGTCACGTACCATTCCGAAGACGAACTGTATGCAAGCTTTAGTCCCACATCAGAATAATGAAACGCCCGTCGCTCTACTCTCGTATACTTGGTACGATGTCTACTGACATTGGTATTGATCTTGGTACGGCAAATACGCTCGTGTATGTAAAAGGAAAGGGGGTGGTCATCAATGAGCCGACTATGGTTGCGGTCAATCACAAAACGGGGCAACTGGTTGCGATTGGTGCGGAAGCCAAAGGGATGCTTGGGCGTACACCGGCGCATATTGAGGTTGTGCGACCGCTGGTTGAGGGTGTGGTCTCTGATTTTGAAGTGACGCAGGAGATGCTTACGTATTTTTTAACAAAGGTGCGGGAAGGGAGCCGTTCATTTATCCAACCGAGGGTACTTATTGGGGTACCATATGGGATTACCAACGTCGAAATGCGCGCAGCGCGAGACGCGGCACGTAATGCGGGCGCGCGAGAGGTACTTCTGATCGAGGAGCCGATGGCTGCAGCCATCGGCTCCAAACTTCCGATCAATAAAGCGTTAGGGAACATGATCATCGATATCGGTGGTGGGACGACCGATATCGCGGTTATCTCACTCAGTGGTATTGTAACGGCGCGTAATCTTCGTATTGCGGGCGATCATCTCAACGCAGATATTATTGCGTACATTCGTAGCCAGTTTAAAGTATTGATCGGTGAGCGTACTGCAGAGGAATTAAAGATCGCACTCACTTCCATCACTGTTGGTGGTGATGTACACGAAGTGGTAGTGCGTGGGCGCGATGTGGTGACCGGGTTGCCACGCGAGGTAGCCATCACCGATACGGACATACGCGAAGCGATTGGTGGCGCGGTTGATTCTATTGTTGAATCCGTGCGTGCGGTGCTGGAAGAAACGCCTCCTGAAGTTCTCGCAGATATCATGCAACGGGGGATTTATTTCTCTGGTGGTGGGGCCCTTATTCCGGGCGCAGCACAGCTCCTGGGAGAGATGATCGGGGTGCCCATTGTGACGGTCCCCGATCCTCTGCGTGCCGTTATTCGTGGGACGGGTATTGTATTAGAAGATCTTGAGACCTATGCTGACATTCTCATCCAAAATGAAGACGAACTCGCGCCGCAGTTCGTCTAATCGCCGTCTTCTGCCATTTCTGAGTATTGCAGTTGTGGGGATTCTTGCGCTCTTTTTTTTCCGACAGAATATCGGTACTGTTGCATCATTTGTGTTCCATCCTATTACGGTCACTCAACTATGGATACGAGAATCATCAGGAGTAATTCCTTCGTATCTCCGTACGCGACAGGCACTTATCGATGAGATCCAATCACTTAAAACACAACTCGAGGAACACACAACTGATGCTGTGCAGATACAGGCATTACAGGCAGAAAATACTTCATTACATTCCGCGTTTGGTCTCACGAGTCCGACGCGACTTGTCGCGCGTGTACTCATGCACCCAAACCAGACCCCCTACGACACAATCCTTATTGATCGAGGCACAGCAGACGCTATCAAAGAAGGGGCAGTGGTATACGCACAGGGCGATATCGCGATTGGGAGTATTGAAACAGTCTATGCCAAAAGTGCGCTCGTGCGACTGGTGAGCTCCCCGGGTACACACACGACCGCATATATCTTTGGACCAAACATTTTTACCACTGCTGATGGTATGGGTGGTGGGGTGTTGCGTGTCGGTGTCCCACAAGGCATACCTTTTGCCATTGATGATGTCGTTATGTTGCCGGGGGCAGGTACTGGGGTGTACGGCACGATAGTACATATCGAATCAAGTCCGTCGAGTCCTGAACAGTACGGGTATGTGACGACCCCCGTTCCCCTACAAACGCTTCGTTTGGTGAGCGTCGCGACAGACGTGGTACCAGAAATCTCTTATACAGCGGCGCTTGAGGCGGTACAGAAAGGACACGATACGTTGTTTTCTGTTCCTGTCCCCGAAGGAGTACGTATCGGAAGTAGCACTGCTACGACTACAGTGACGTCAGAATAATCACATGCGACTTTTTTATTTTATCTGTAGTACCCTGAGCATCTTCCTCTTTCCTTGGTGGGTGACATTGCCGGTATGGGTATGGTATGCGTTTCGGTACCGTGCGTATGAATTAGTATGCGTGGGGATTCTCTTTGACGGGTACATTGGATATACGTTTCCGTGGCATCTGTTGTATACGCTCAGTGCGCTTTTCATCTGCATCTGTGCGGAGTTTCTTAAACCACGCATTGCCTTCGGGGGTAGTCGTGTGTGAGATTACTACTATCATTCTTCAGTTCGAGTCCCAAATGTTTGGACGGGTACCCGTAACTGCTCACACCCCTGAGTGACGCTCCTCTCTTCGCTTTTCAAGGAGCGGAA
>CAZTKT010000052.1:0-3261 GCA_964614265.1 uncultured Candidatus Saccharibacteria bacterium
GAGTACTATCGTGAACAATTACCAGAGGGGTGCAGAAAGGGGTGGACTTATTCAAGTACTATACTATCCTTGCATCTACGAGTATAATCACCACACACAAGCATGAATACGCCACTAGAACATATCCGTCATACACTCGCCCACCTTTTGGCGGAAGCGGTGCGCGAGCTGTACCCGCACGCAAAACGCACCATCGGTCCGGCGATCGATACCGGCTTTTACTATGACTTTGACTTTAGTGGGGGTGATATGCCGGGGGATGCGGATTTGAAACGTATTGGAAAAACCATGCGAAAGATACTGCCTTCGTGGAAAGCATTTTCCCATAAGGAAGTCACCGCAGAAGAAGCGCAAGAGGTATTTGCTGACAATCCATACAAACTTGAGCTTATTGCTGACATCATACAGAAGGGTGAGATGATCACCCTCTACACTGTTGGTGATTTTACTGATCTCTGCCGAGGTGGTCATGCCGAACATCCATCCACAGACATCGCTCCTGAATCTTTCTCACTCTCGTCGATTGCTGGCGCATACTGGCGCGGGGATGAGAAAAATAAGATGCTCACCCGTATTTATGGCCTTGCTTTTGAAACGAAAGATGCGCTCGATGCCCATCTTGCCATGCAAGAAGAAGCGAAGAAACGGGATCATCGGAAGATCGGAAAGGAACTTGATCTGTTTGCGACGTCAGAACTCGTGGGAAGCGGTCTTCCCCTCTTTACTCCGAAGGGCACCATCCTACGAGAGGAAATTAACACCTTTTCGCAAGCCCTTCGTCTTGCACGTGGATTTCAAAAGGTATGGATCCCCCATATCACCAAAAGTGATCTCTATAAAGTCTCAGGACACTGGGATAAGTTTGGCCATGAGTTGTTTTTGGTAAAAAGTCAGGAGACGAAAGATCAGTTTGTGCTGAAGCCGATGAATTGTCCCCACCACCAACAAATCTATGTCTCCCGACCACGAAGCTATCGTGATCTCCCAATCCGGTACATGAGCACAACGGAAGTATATCGCGATGAAAAGACGGGTGAGCTCGGTGGACTCTCTCGTGTGCGGGCTATCACACAAGACGATAGTCACATTTTCTGTACAATCGATCAAATAGAGAGCGAATACCAATCGATCATGGATATGGTGGTGGAGTTTTATCGTGTAATGGGTATGCGATTTCGGGCACGATTGTCTTTCCGTGACCCACAAGAGCCAGAAAAGTATCTCGGGGACGAAGCGCTATGGGAACAGGCACAAAGCCAACTGGAGCGTATTGCACAGAAAAGCAATTTTGAATATTTTATCGCTCCCGGAGAAGCTGCATTTTATGGCCCAAAAATTGATTTTATGGTGACTGATGCACTCGGAAGAGAATACCAACTTGCAACGGCCCAACTCGATTTTGTACAGCCCTCACGCTTCGGACTCACGTACACTGACAGTGATGGAAAAGACAAAATGCCGGTCATGATCCACCTTGCAATTGCTGGCTCACTTGAAAGATTTTTGAGTGTGTACATTGAGCATACGGCGGGCAACTTCCCTCTCTGGCTTTCTCCAGAACAAGTACGTGTTATTCCGGTTGCAGATGTGCATACTGCATACGCGCAACGCGTCACCGATCTTTTGAAGGGTGCCAACATCCGTGTTTCGCTCGATGACTCGAATGAATCGATGGGAAAAAAGATCCGCAATGCAAAAAAAGAAAAGCTCCCCTACTTTCTCGTTATTGGGGACAAGGAAGTCACCGCAGAGACAGTGACGCTTGAGGCGCGGGGGGGTGAGTCTGTTGCACTCTCACAGGATGCACTTCTCATGCGATTGAAAGACGAAATTGCCTCAAAGGCAGTATCATAGGTTGCAGATGAACTTTAGAAGGCACGAAAAAATCCGCCACTGGCGGATTTTTTCGTGCCTTCCTAAAACGTAACGTCTCTCTATGACATTACGGAAAGAGTGCCATCAACCGTTCTCTCGTTAGTACAATCCATCCATCTTCACGAGGATAAGTGACTTTTGCACGTGCAATAGTCTCATCGAGAAATACCGTTTGTTCCTCAGGTGTATCACCTTGTGCAATGAGTAACTCAAGTGCATCAGCTGAAACCATGAGGTTGTGTCGGTGCGCATGCGCTTCTAGCGCTGCACCCACCATAGTAGTATGCGTTGCGATAGCAGTATCTGCACTCATCGCTGGCACAGCATACGCTGATGCAACTCCAGCAGACAACAACGCCCCCGGCATCTCGTCATAACTACGTGGATATGATTCAGGTGGTCGATACCCTGGTCGTGGCGTTGCTACCGATGTAGCCGAACTCGACGGCCGGTTGCCTGGCAACAGATACCCAAACACCGCTTCTTTTTTAATCACAAGTACGTACGCAACTGATGCGGCCCACAATGCCAAGAGCGTGTAGAAGATACTGGTCAAAAATGGCCCCGCATCAAACCCAGTGTAGGGAACTTGCGCCAATGAAAGGTCCCTGACTGAGGCCACCGTCACTGGTTGTTTGGTCACATCCACACTAACCCCACACGTATCGGTATGATTCCCCCGCTTCACCGTCAGTGTATACCGAGTATCACGCGTAGGACGTACACGCACCTCTCCCCGCTTCACATCATCTTTATCTGATGTCTTAAGTATTTCATTATCACGATCATCTTCAATACGTAGTGATGACCCTCGAAGTGTCTTCCACGACAGTGTCACATTTGATCCTGACGACACAATAGTATCTGACGCTTTTAAGTAATCACACCGTGGCAAACCTGAGCCACCGCCTCCACCGCCCCCTCCGTCGCTACTACGAACAGTCACACCTGTTCTACACGTAGTGGTTACACTACCGCGTTGTGCGGTTAACGTAAACGTCTTATCTGAGTCTACCCGTACATCTCTGCTTCCATCAACCGACACGGAACCGATACCTTGATCAATAGACACGGTATCCGCACCAGTGGTTTCCCATCGAAGCGTTGCTGTGCCCCCTGGATCAACACGATCAGGATTCGCATTAAATGCATCACAGCTTAGTATCGGTGGCGGCACCACCGTCACCGTCGTTGCACAGGTTGCACTTATGCCACCTGCACTAGTGACAGTTGCAGTGTATGTGGTGCTTATCCCTGGAGTAACACTCACAGAGCCACGCTCTATTGGTACCATCACACCAACGCCATTGTTGATTGATCCTCTCGTAGCATTCGTTGTCGTCCACGAAAGTGTTGACGAACCGCCACTGTTAATGGATGTCGGAC
>CAZTKT010000053.1:0-2924 GCA_964614265.1 uncultured Candidatus Saccharibacteria bacterium
GTGCCTCAAATGTTGAACTTTGGGGTGTCACCGATGTGTTTCAGCTTCTTCATATCTCCCTGAATTGGGGGGACGAGGACCCAAAATCAGAACAGACACTGTGGTTTCCCGCTTCGCATACCTATGCACAAAACGGCACATATCGTGTTCGAGTGACTGGATTGACTAATGACGGAAAAAGAATCGTGCTCACAAAGTCTGTTACGATTCCGTAATAACCAGCGCGAGCTTCCATATCTGCAACAGCAGTTTGATGTATAGTCTTTTTTCTGGCATACTACTCACTATGAAAGACTACTATCAAATCCTTGATGTCGAGAAGAACGCCTCTCAAGACGAAATCAAAAAGGCATTCCGCAAGCTCGCAACAAAGTATCACCCTGATAAAAAGGGGGGTGATGAAGCGAAGTTTAAAGAGATCAGTGAAGCCTATTCGGTTCTCTCTGATTCAAAAAAACGTGCTGAATATGACACCTACGGTCGCTCATACAGCGGTGTTGGCGGTGCGGGAGGTGGTGCAACGGGTGGCTGGGGAGGGTTTGGTGGTGCCGGCGGTGTTGAGTTCGATCTCAATGATATTTTCGAAGGGTTTGGTGATCTCTTTGGTGGAGGAGGACGACGTCAGAGTGCCCGTGCGCGTGGACGCGATATCTCGATTGACATCGAACTCTCGCTACAGGAAGCAGTCTTTGGTGTGACTCGTCGCATCCTACTCACCAAAAATAACGTCTGTGCGACTTGTGAAGGCACGGGTGCTGACAAACAAGCCGGTGTGACCGCCTGTACGAGCTGTAATGGAAATGGGAAAGTTCGTGAGACACGCCAATCCATTCTTGGCTCATTTACAACGGTACGTGAATGTACCGTGTGTGATGGGCATGGATCAATTCCCAAGGTGGCATGTGCAACCTGTGGGGGGAGGGGGGTTATAAAGAGTGAGGAAGAAATTCAGATAGCAATTCCTGCTGGTATCGAGGATGGGGAAATGATCCGCATGACTGGACGAGGCGAAGCGGTACGTCATGGCACACCGGGTGATCTCTATGTCAAAGTGCATGTACAAAAACATCCATCCATCCTCCGAGAAGGTATGCATCTCAGGACCGTTCTGCCGATCAAACTTACTGATGCACTCCTCGGTGCTTCATACACAGTCACCACACTCGATGGGCCAATGACACTCAAGATACCTGCGGGCGTCCAAAGCGGTGATGTGTTACGCATCAGAGACAAGGGAGTAAAAAATAATAATAAGCGCGGGGATTTTCTCGTCAAAGTGACCATCGACACGCCACAAAAATTGTCTCGTCGCGCACGTCAGCTCATCGAAGAATTACAGGGAGAGGGAATATAGATGAAACAGAGGTCTGACTCATCCACTACCACTACCTTTGAAGGACAGGTAAGAGGTATATAATAACGAGCAATGGATTATTCACAACTCATTTCACTCACGAAAGAATTTCTCGTACCGTTGGTAGTATTTGGCGTGTTACTGGCATTTGTGCTTATCCGCGGAAGACGCGCGCTGATCAGCCTGATCCTTGGGTTATACTTTGCCTTCTTGATTCTGCTTCAGTTTCCGTATTCGACCAATCTCTATACACTCGCAGGAAAGGGTACTGACGGGAGTCCTATTCTCAAGATTGGTATTTTTCTGGTACTAACGCTCTTGGGAATGTTCCTCTTCCGGCGTCTGCTCAATGAAGACTTGATGTTTTATGGTATTGCGAAGAAAGTTGTGCTTGCTCTTCTTGCAACCATCTTGGTCATCACTTTTTGTTATCACGTCCTCCCCGTACGAAGCCTGATTGATCCTGGAGCAACCCTCAACACCCTCTTTGCGCCTCCGCAGTACTTCTTCTGGCTCTTTATTCTCCCCCTCGTTGGTCTCTTTTTTTTGTAAAAAAAACCGCATCTTCTTCAGCTACCGACAAAAGATTACATCCTCAGACGAAAGATGTAATTGCTCTGCAAACCAAGTTCTTGCGGTCTCCTTATCACCGAGCGTATCAATGAGCTTATTTTCGAGAGCAAGTGCACCGGGCATAGTTGAACCATCTGCAAGCATTGCGACAACTTCCATCGGAATGTGTCGATTTTCAGCGACTTGTTTCATGAACTCACCATGAGTGATCTCAAGGTCACGCTCAAACAACGCACGTTCTTCCTCAGTGAGTGGCTTGTTTGGATTGCCAGAATCTTTGAATTTTCCAGTCGAAAGAGATATAAATTGTAGCCCTTCGTTTTTATTATGCTCAGTAGTATCAATGTATGAACTCGTCACGCCGATTGAGCCGACATTCGAGAAAGGTGAAGCAATTATGGTATCGGCACCAGTAGCAATAAGGTACGCGCCTGATGCTCCAGTATCAATGATGAGGGCCGCGACCGGAAGAGTAGTTTTTTTGAATCCGTTTGATATCATCTCGGAAGCAGCTGGATAACCCCCAGGGGAATCGATATAGGCGAGAACACCTTTGATATTTGGATCTGCCTCTGCTCTGCCTAGCTCGTAGAGAGTATCAGAAGAATTTGTTGACGGTGGTGGGGCATATCCACTACCATCTTCATCTGCTCCAGGGTAGGGAATAATACTTCCAAAGATCGGGATCACCGCAATGTTACATACCCCATCACTTACAAACAGACCTGCGTTGTATCCACTCCACTGGTCATACCAATCACCCCATATGTACAAACCCATAGCAAAAACACAAAGGACGATAGTAGGAAGGAAAATGAAAAGGATTATTTTCTTTATGATTGCTTTTATCATTTCTCTCGTATTCTACACTACGACTCACCCTCATGGTAGTGGAGTTCCAAACATACATCTACTTTTGTACAAAGTAGCTCTGAAATACTCCACTGAAGAAGCTGAAACACATCGGTGACACCCCAAAGTTCAACATTTGAGGCAC
>CAZTKT010000054.1:0-2687 GCA_964614265.1 uncultured Candidatus Saccharibacteria bacterium
TTGAGGAGGTGCTCAGAGGAAAGGAAGAATAGCCTCCCGAAAAGGGTATTAGACCTTCTTTCTTCAAGCATATCAGCAATATCGTCTCCTGATATCGTCGTGCCTTCATCTGCTTGTATCATGATACTCACATCTAACTCTGCATCCTCCTCGTTTTCTGCATGTCTCATGTTATCAATCATTTCTTCAGGACTCATGTGATCAAACATCGCTTGCATACCTGCTCCCAGAACATGTCTGGCTTTTAGGCGATCAAATTTATCTGCTTTCACGGCGAAAGAAAATTCATCGTAGTCATCGAATGGAATATGAAAGCCATTGTAGTTGATTATGACATTCCCGTCGACTTTCATTTGAAAATGATAGTGTGGCATTTGTCCCTCATGTTTGTCTTTATGTCCGGCACGGTCTCCGTGCGAACAAGAAAATGATCATTCAATATTTTTATAGCGTATCGTTTCCTCAATAAACTTTGAGGATGACTTTTCCTCGACAAGATCGTTGATATTTTTCATTGGTTTATCGCAATTCGCCACCCAACGCAAATAGGCTTCTAGGTGATGGAAGTCCTTTTGCTTGTACAACAATGGGAAATGTCTCTTTTTGAATCCGTTCGGCTTCAGGAGCCAGTGGAAGCAGGGTTTCTTCTCTGAAAAATGGGATAGTGGATTGCCACAATAATTGCATCTGTCTTCAGCTAAGGCAGTCTTTAACGCTTGGAAATCCTCCCCATTTTTTTTGTGCTGCTTTTCGTCCTCGGCATGCAGTTTTTCTAGAGGAATGCCATTGAGGCGTTCATTGAGTTTTTTAATTCGGTCATCTGAAATCATAGATAGCACTATTTAACCCTTTTTATAGGTAGGTAGCAATTATTTCTCCTCAGCTAGCGTGAGCGTCTTGTCCTTGTAGATAATCCTGTAAATCAGAGTCGCTTTATAACAAGTGGTGCGGTACCATTACATCATGAGCCTTGTTTTGGAAGAACTCAAAAAATATGCGAGCGCGAAGCGTAAAACATCAAACGAGTCATTTTTCAAAACAGGTAAGGGGCAGTACGGTGAGGGGGATAGATTTATCGGCGTCAGCAATCCCAATGCGCGGAACGTGGCGAAACTGTTTTCTCACTTGGATGCACAGGAAGTAACAGAAGTACTTAATTCAGCAATCCACGAAGAACGACTTGTTGGTCTTTTCATTTTGGTCATACAATATGAAAAAGCACAAGACAAAAGACGTCGTCTAAAGATCGCACACTATTATTTAAAACACTTGGAACGGGTAAATAACTGGGATTTGGTTGATTTGTCAGCCTCTCAGATCCTCGGACAAGCTATTGTAGAGAAAATTATCAATGAGAAGCTACTAGATACACTGGCCGTCTCAAAAAACATGTGGCATCGGCGGGTGGCGATGATTGCAACTCTGGCATTGATACAAGAGGAGAGATATGGCACGACTTTGCGCATTGCCAAAAAACTGTTGGGAGATACAGAGGATTTGATGCACAAGGCCGTGGGTTGGGCGCTGCGCGAAGTATGGAAAAGAGACCCGAAGCGTTGCGAAACATTTCTGCTTTCCCAGTACTCTCGGCTACCTCGGACAACGCTTCGCTATGCGATAGAAAGAATGGAAGAGAGGAAGAGAAAGATTTTTTTGAATTTAAAACATACACAATAATGTACGTACCCTTGCCTTGAAAATAACAAAGGTATAGAATGTGACCATGAAAAAATATACATTTTTGCTTGTTGCACTCGCAGTATTTGCATTTAGTACGAGTGTTGTGTTCGCTAATCACGCGTGGAGTAATTATCATTGGGGGCGAACCACGGCAAGCTTTACTCTGAAATTGGGAGATAACGTATCGAGTGTATGGGATTCATATCTTGCCACATCATCTGCCAAATGGAGTCTTTCTAGTGTCCTCGATACACAGATTGTGAATGGTGCCGGAAAAAAGAATTGCGGAGCGGTGTCGGGGCAGGTTGAAGTATGTGCTAAAACATATGGCAAGGTCGGGTGGCTTGGTATAGCGTCTATATGGGCATCGGGTGAGCATATTACGCAGGGTACCGTGAAGATGAATGACACGTACTTTAATACCGCTACCTACAACACGCCATCATGGCGCCAAATGGTTCTGTGTCAGGAAGTCGGCCATACCTTTGGACTTGGTCATCAAGATGAAAATTTCTACAATACTAATCTTGGTACCTGTATGGATTATACTAATGACCCATCTCGAAATGATGGTGCGGGCAACAACCTGTATCCAAACACACATGACTACTCAATGCTTGAGACCATCTACGCGCACCTAGATACGGTGACGACTGTCTCACAGAGTACCGGTTCACTCCGAGGTAGGGTAGCGCCTGAAGACCAATTTGGTGATGATCCAAAAGATTGGGGTAAAGAAATAGAGAGATCGGCAGATGGACGTGCTTCATTATTTGAAAGAGATTTAGGAAACGGAGAAAAAGTCTTCAAACATGTCTTCTGGGCGGAACCACGCTCTGGTCCCCGTCAGGAAAAATAATACAGTCAAAAAGCTCGGCATGGTCCGAGCTTTTTGATAGTGCACCTGTGCATGGTAGTTCCTAGTTATTATTACGGGGATATGTTCGATTTTAAGACCTAAAGAAACATTTCGGGTGCTGTTTTTGATATAGTATGGCTCCGTTAAG
>CAZTKT010000055.1:0-2456 GCA_964614265.1 uncultured Candidatus Saccharibacteria bacterium
GATACCGAGGGTTTCATTAGCAGAGGCGGTTGCATTTCGGTAGGGAATTTACAATTTACGGAATTTGACGCAAGAGCTATATGCTATCGTATATACTCTATATTGTAGGGTGATGTGAGGAATGCTAATGAGGGGGGTACTGAAATGTTGATGGGGTGAGCACAGCCTCACCCCATCATTACGTACACACGGTTGGTATATAGAGATGTATGAGCAAGTTTCATCGCTACATAAAAGCAATAGCAGGAGCGTCCCTTTTCACACTAGGGGCCGTGTTTGTTTTCTATCAAGTCATTTCAATAAAGAAAGTGGTGCCCCTTGTGACGGACCTATCAACAGAAGAGGAAAAGACAGAGAATGTACAGTGTGATGCGCGTACTCGCGCGGCCGCAAACGCATCGTCAACAAAATGGATAACATATCACAGCGAGTATGGGCACTACCGGTTGGACTACCCCGCCATTATCAGTCAGGATTCAGATACACTCCCGCCGGGGGTTGGGTTTGGAAACTACCCCATGATGATCGATGTGTCGTTCGATGACCCAGCCACATACAAAAACTCTCTAGATTTCTATGTGCAAAAGTTTGCACCAGTGGGAATGCGACTCGAAAAGAAAGTTAAGATTGATGGGTATGACGCTTTCGTTACCTCGTATGAGAGCGACCGCAAGTGGAAGCATGATATATTATTTGCACACGTTATTAGAGGAGATGTTCTGTTTGGCATCCGTACCGAATGTGTCGATCATGAACGAGTCTGGGATAGTTTTCATTTTGAGTAGGGGGATGTGCCCGCGCTTTCCCTGAACCACGGTCCATGCTGTCTCCAGTGGTCCCATAGACTTTCGCAGGATAAGTATGTACACTATATCTATGAACAACCTTTCCAACAGCCTTACCTTTCGCCTTTTTAAGAAGAGGAAGACATCCCTTTTCATTGACGGAATGGCGTCGATTCTTGATATTTCAGATTCGGAACGACTGTACAATTACGAGAAGACTTCTGATGAAGCTGACAGAAATGCTGTCCATGACGACTGGCTTCAGGTAGGTAGAGATTTGCGTGAGGCAATGACTGAATATGCTTCCCGAAAAACAGCCCGATAAAGCAATTGGCCAAAGATTCCTTAACCCTGAGGAAGAAGGGACAATTTTTTCTTTGGAACATTACGAAGGGCTCATTCCTCACCCTCGGATGATGAAGGAGTGGGAAGAAATAGTTCCCGGGTCTGCAAAATCAATATTTACACGTTTTGAGAACCAGTCAGATCATCGTATAGAGAGTGAGAAAAAAGTTATTCGGGCGAATAATTTTAAACAATATGTGGGTCCAGTATTTGCATTTATCATAGCGATGAGCGCAATTGGCGGAGGTATATGGATTGCTGTTAAGGTACAGCCACTTGTCGGAGGTCTTTTGTCGCTATCGGGACTTGCGGCGGTGATAACGCCATTTTTGGTTAATGAGATCAGGGGAAAGGAGAGAAGTGACGGAAAGAAATGACCTGCTTTATAGCAAGTACATAATGTCGCTACATAAGTTCACATACATTTGGCACTCCTCTCAATAAGAGTATGAGAAGAAAAACAGAACGATAGAAAAATCTCCCGTACGGGAGATTTTTCTTTGAACACTGTTTCAGCTGGCGCTTGGTTTCTTTGAGTATTGACAGGCCCACGGAGGACTGCTGGAATCTCTTATCCACAGCGGGGTTTTCATTTAAAGGCATCTTCTGAGGTCAGACGCAGAGATACCGTTATTTTAAGCCGTATTTGTGAGGTATGGAAAATACTGAAATACCGACGCAATTCTAGCTCGTATGCTACGTTAGGTAGATGCCTATCCCTTTACGGCATATTTGTCACTTCCCATGGCTTAGCTGCATAGCAATAATGTTGTCAAGGGATAGGTGTGAGATAGATTCGGTGGTTTTAAATAGCACTAGCTAACTGCAAGCACCGCATAAGTTCATTCACATATGAGTAAATTTACTCACTGTCACCCAGATTGGGTGACAGGATTGATGTGGTGCCAACATCGTAACGGTAAGTGGATTGCGTTTGCGATCTCTACTACCATGGCACAAAAACAGAAAATCCCATCGAAAGATGAGATTTCTGTTGAAAATTCCTAATCAGGATTTTTACCCACGTTTCAGGCGTGGGTAGGGAAAGTAAAAATGGGCCCTGATACCGTATGGTATCGGTAGCAATTTGGAAAATTGCAGTCTCGCAGACATGGGGTTCGATTCCCCCAGGGTCCACACAATTACTTTTCCTACCCACTTCTCAAACAATCAACCCAATCTAAATTATAGAGCAGTAGTGGTTTTGATCACAGGGTTTCCTGTGTATAACCAGTATAATCAACCGGCATCCTATACTAAATACGGACTTTTGCAAGATTTTGTCCAAGACGACCACATCGGTGACAGTTTGGCGGCATGCTGATA
>CAZTKT010000056.1:0-2387 GCA_964614265.1 uncultured Candidatus Saccharibacteria bacterium
TCCCCCGCCTCCACAGGAAGATCCCCCACCGGAAGATGCAGATGTCCCTGACGATGTCCCAAGCGATGATGAAAAGGCGCTCATGTCGTGGGTAAAGGTGGCAGCCGAAAAAACGCCGATAGATCCCCCGTCATACCACACAGGATTAGGAATAGTAATACCTTTGAACACTTCCGCCCATTTCTTTTCAACGCCAAACGCAATCGCATATGGCAAATACTGCAGAAATTGCTCAGGATTTTTCTCTGGAGCATTATGAAAGTCAAACCGATCTCGGTCAGTCATTGACAGAAAGTCTTTAAATCCTTTGAGGTGATTTTGCGCTTCATACCCCTTGCGTGTACGCCGCGTCCAGATCAGGATCAGTACGCTCCCCATCACAAAAACCACGAGAGCCAGTGGCCAAAGCACCACCTCGAGAATAAAGAAGAAGGCTGTATAGAGTACGATCGCAACAGATACCATTGGTACAACAAAACGACGTGAGGAAAAAGAAAACGAGTGCTCAAAAAATACTTTCTCTTGTAGGTCTGTTTTGAGTGCAGTCGTCAGTGTGCGCAGGATGGTTGTATTCACACGTTGTTTAGGAAGATTCTTTTTGATTTCCGAAAGTGTCACCTCGCTTCCCACATCCGCACTGTCCCCAAACAACAACGAGAGTAACGACGGAAGAAAGGCGCCCAGTGGTGCGTCACTTCTCTTGAGGAGAGTAACGCGGTAATCACTCATGGTAAAAAAGAAAAACTTCTCCTCTGTTCTCGTAATTTTCAAATACCCCTTTTCTGCAAGATAGACAATACCGGCAGTAATATCTCGCGGATCAAGATGATTATCGATGAGCATTCCCGAATACATCGGCTCCACACCTTCGTACGGCTCGTATTGAGCAATCACCGGCAGAGTAATTGTATGTTTTGTGCGCACACGATACACAAAGATGCACAGGCACACAAGAAGGAGGATCACGAATGCCACATCCACAAGCACAAATAAGGACACCTTCACTCGCTCCAACACTACGACATTGACCGAGTCTCGATTCACCTCCTGCGCAATGGTAAAACCTTCTCCAGGACTGAGTAGACGAGTAGAAAACCTTACCGATGCATCATCTGCTTCGACGGTACACCGCTCGGTACTACCGACAGTACCCACATAGCACGAGTGTTCGGAATTACGCGAAGTCACCGGAATAGAAAGATTCGCTCCTACCGCTCCCATCGACATCTGCCACTCAGTCCCCGTCACATTCCAATAGAGCTCGGTGATGTTGGGTCCGTACGTCAAGGCACCACGCACTGTATACGAGAGTATATAGGTATGCGCTCCCGTGACAGTACTCTCCGGATCGCCGATTTTTATTTTAATCGCATCGCGAGTACTCTCCACCGTGTACGGCACTAGTGCGCCGTCCATCAGCACACTGGACACCGCCACCACTATGTATCGCTCCTTGTACCACACTGATGCCTTCTGCGGAAGAATAAGCGGAATCGTCCGAAACATACCATGACGATTGGCACTACTAAAATCATACGCGATCGTCTCGGTCACTGCCAACGTACTATCTGCTCCAAGAGAGAGTGTTGAGTCAAAAGAAAGGATCTCCTCCGCTCGAGCAAACGACGGCACAAAGAAAAAAACGAACGCGCACAACACCACTACTATCGTCTCAGCAACGGGACGCCGAACCATAGTGTGTGTCCTAAAACGACACCTTCACTGGCTCACGAGCGGCAGTATCTCCTTCAGCAAGTTCAAAATATTCGCGTCCGGTAAAACCAAAGGTCTTGCCGATGATGTTTGACGGGAACGTCTCAAGTGCAATACCAAGATCACGTACATTCCCATTGTAGAAGCGACGAGCGGCTTGAATCTTGTCTTCTGTGTCAGTGAGTTCTCGTTGGAGTTCGAGAAAGTTTTGATTTGCTTTGAGATCGGGATAATTTTCTGACACCGCAAACAGCGATTTCAGTGCCCCCGAGAGCATGTTCTCTGCTTCTGCCTTTTGCCCCGCGCCTTGCGCATTCATCGCACGTGTACGCATCTCGGTCACCGCCGCGAGCGTGTCCTTTTCATGAGTTGCGTATCCTTTGATCGTCTCAACCAAGTTGGGAATGAGATCGTACCGACGCTTCAACTGCACATCAATGTCTGCCCACGCCTCGCTTGCACGCCTCCCGAGCGTCACCAATCGATTATAGAAAACAATGACAAAAATAACGATGAGTGCGATAAGACCGAGAAAGATAGAGAAAAATGGCATATGCCGTGTATGTACTAATGAGTAATCCCTACACTATACTCCAACTTACTGCGAAAAAACAGACTTCCTTGTACCTAAAAATAAACGGCACCAAAACTTCTCGGGTAGATACTAAATCGGG
>CAZTKT010000057.1:0-2133 GCA_964614265.1 uncultured Candidatus Saccharibacteria bacterium
GATTCTCATCACTCATTGTGGTTAATGAGTGCAGGATGTATGTGAGCTTAGTCAGCGACTGTAGGAGAATACTACTCTCCCTTGTGCACTAACCCCGTTTTCTACCCTCGGAGAGCATTCTGAACCCCGAGTTTGTCGACTAATATTTGATGGGGGTAATCAAACACATCACGTATCAACTTATCCCGCATCCCAAGTCGGTACATGAAGTCTTCCGTCTTCAGGAACGAAAATTTCACCTCAATCCCGATCTCCGCCTCAAGTGCCCGAATGGCCTGTTCCACCTTTGGAGACGAAAGTCTTTTTGATACCAAGAGCACATCGAGACGACGTTCGAATTCTCCCATAAACACACCTGCAGCCACGATAAGATCAAAGATACCAACTTTTTTGAGATAGGTCAGCATCGTCTGGCTATTGATCGGAGCGGTCGCAAAAAGAAATGATTGTAGTGGTGTAAGGAGCAGGAAATGAGGGTTCAATACGTACCCAAGAACTCGACGTTTACGACTACTCCGTTCTACTGTTTCAAAGAGATACTTGCGGGAGATGACTCCTGCCCGTTCCAATGTATTGAGTTCGGTGCGCGCAGTACGACGCACCAGCCGTGCGCGCCGTGCGATGTCTTCAAAACTAAAAATATGATCGGGATTAAATAAGAAAAGACGCAATAACTTCACGGGTGCAGTCCCGCCAAACAACACCGCTAGTGGATCACTGTGCACCATAACGTGGGGATTATAGCATGAGTGTCGGGAGACCGGGAGGCGCAAAAAATCGCACACATGTGTGCGATTTTTTGCGCCTCCCGGTCTCTCTCTTCTTCCTGTAGATACTCCAAATGTTACTTCAACGTCACCTTCGCCCCTGCCTCCTCTAGCTTTGCCTTCAATGCCTCTGCATCCTCTTTCTTCAATCCTTCCTTGAGAACTGATGGCGCTGCATCCACTAAGTCCTTTGCCTCCTTCAGACCAAGCGCAAGAACTTCTTTCACCGCCTTGATCACTTGAATCTTTGTTGCTCCTGCAGAGGTAAGCTCAACCGTAAAGCTATCCTGCTCACCAGCCCCAGCATCACCTTGTCCACTTGGGGCGGCAACCGCAACAGCTGACGCCGATACTCCAAAACGCTTCTCAAGTACCTTCACGAGCTCATGGAGCTCAAGTACTGACATCGTTTCCACTTGCTCAACCAATTTCTTAAAATGTGCCGGCACTTCCACAGACTCATCGACACCACTCTCATCTTTCGCTTCCGGCGCAATCACGACCGCTTCTTCTGGTACTTCTGGTGCAGACATTTCAGTCACCACCTCCTCATCTTTTATTTCATCAGCCATGATTATAGGATTATAAAGACAAATAATTTCCACTCCCGTACTAGGCAGAACGCTTCAGAGCAATCGCATTGAGCGCAACCGCCAATCCTTGAATGGGGGAATTGATCACGTTCACAAACATACCGCGCAAGATAGGCAGTGCTGGAATAGACGCGATCTCCGTCATCTCTTCCTTATTTTTGTACATTCCCGCAAACACCCCACCGAGAATAGACACCTGCTGTCGGTACTGCTTTTCAAACTCCCGCACCATCTGTGCTGGCGCAATCGCATCAGTACCATACGCTACCGCTACTTCTCCTCCCAGTGGTGGACAGACACCTGCCACCGTCCCTTGATCAAGCGCGCGAAACATCAGTGTCTTTTTTGCGACAAAGTAACCGACACTCTTCTCACGCAATGCCTTGCGCATCGCAGTGGTCTCGGGTACCGGAAGTTTTGTGAATCCCACAAACACCAATGTTTTTGAATCACTCACAATCTTCATCAGCTTCTCGAGAGTACTTCTTTTTTTGTCCTTTGAAATAGACATACCGAGACACGTATAGTGCTTCTAATAATATGCATCACAGGTTCCAAAATAGGTTCGACACCTCCCCTCTTGACCTTCCAAGTGGGACCTCGGCCGGCGGGTTTCTACCCTTTAACTGCGACGATGTGAAACATCGTCGCAGACCAACTGTCTCTGGCCTGTTCCGCACAACCATACCACACCAGAGAAAAAAGAAAAGAACGCCGCATTGTAAATTCCCTACCGAAATGCAACCGCCTCTGCTAATGAAACCCTCGGTATC
>CAZTKT010000058.1:0-1928 GCA_964614265.1 uncultured Candidatus Saccharibacteria bacterium
CTTAACGGAGCCATACTATATCAAAAACAGCACCCGAAATGTTTCTTTAGGTCTTTATCACCATCCTGTATGGCAAGCATCTGTTTTGCGACTACCTCATTACTGAAAATAAAGCTTACTGGATAATCATTGTATTTCTGTGGTAATTTAGTTCGGTATTGTTCATCAACAGAAAAAAACAATGTCCCATCTCCTCCAAAATGGTCAGGGTCATAGTCGACACCATACTGCCCTTCAACGATGACATGCCCAGTATAGAGATTGGCATTTGATCCAGTCTCTCTTTTCCCAGTCAACACAAAAGGCTTCTCGACTTCCGCAGATGTCTGCGATTCTTTAGGCGTTGGTTGTTGCGCAACTGGTGCTAACGGTTCGGAATTGGTCACCCAGACAAAACACCCGACGGCACCCACAAATAGAACGAGTAGGATGATAACTATCGGCGCAAAGCCTCTTTGGTTTGCGTTCATGAGTTATTTCTTAATTTGATAACTCATCTTCTTCCTACTGTGTCGTGTACGGCATCAATGCCATAAACCGCGCGCGCTTAATGGCAAGCGCGAGCTCTCGTTGCGTTCGCGCAGAAAGTGCACTCCGTCGACGACTCAAAATACGTGCATGCGGATTGATGTACTCTTTCAAGAGCGTGGTGTTTTTGTAATCAAAATGAACCTCATTTTGTGTGTTTTTCTTGGTGTGTGGTGTATCAATTGCCATAGGAAAATAATAGACTAGGTTAACATTCTGCGCGTCTGCGCAACCACTAAAATGGAATATCGTCTGGATTGATCTCTTCTTCTGGATATTCTACCGGTGCACCCTCTGCAGGACTACTGGTTTCTGGCCGCTCTCCCCCTTGACGTTCTCCAGGAGCGCCACCACCCGTGCGAGGACCAAATTGCACCCGATCAGCGATGATTTCTGTGCGGTACTGCTTAGCTCCATCCTTGTCCCAACTCCGTGTCTGAAGTCGCCCTTCGACAAAGGCACCTGCTCCTTTTTTGAGATACTGGGCACTCGTCTCTGCCTGACGACCAAACACAACGATGTTGTGATAGTCACTTGATTCCTGACGATTCCCGTCTCGATCTTTATACACTCGATTCGTTGCAAGTGCGAAAGAACATACCTGCATACCACTCGGGAGCGACTTCAACTCTGGGTCACGGGTCAAATTGCCATAGATGAGTACTTTGTTCAGATACATACTGATTATTTATTACTGCACGATACTAGTATGCCTCTATCGTATACTACTACTATCTAAACGCAACATCATTACGCAACACTCGGTAGTACTGGTGCCAGTTCGGCAGGATCTGCATCTGGCATCTCATCAGTCTCATCGGCCACGGCTCGTCCTGTCTGCCCAGCAGTCAGTGCATCCTGTGCACGACGAGTTTCAAAAATTGAAAACGGTCGTTGTGCTTCCGCTCGGGTCAGTCGAACAATGAGAAAACGAAGTATTTCCGGTAGACGCATGATCTCCTCCTGTAGAGAGGGAACCATTCCAGGCACAAGTGTGAAACGTATCCAACCAAAATACGCTATATTGAAACGCTTGCTTGCACCATCAATCTTTTTGGTGATCTCATAGGCAAGATCATACCGTTCCGACACCTCCTCATCTGTTACGATACCACCGACCTGGCTGATGCGCGATTTGAGTGCATCAACCACTGCTGGCACTTCCTCATCAGCAACCGTTGGAAGTATATGGAATGCGCACTCATACGACGCAACCTCTGGGGTTGTGTCATCTGTTGGCACATCGGTTGCTGGCATGGTTTCTTCTGACATCAGAAATATGGCTTAAAATCAATAATTGGACGTGGACATACGCTACCATACCACAGCGGACTAATCAACTACACCTTGTACCTAAAAATAAACGGCACCAAAACTTCTCGGGTAGATACTAAATCGGG